>JBAYVP010000096.1:0-15669 GCA_041674485.1 Sulfuricellaceae bacterium | reverse complement strand
TCGGCTTGCCTCAGTGTCGGGGTTTCCCCTTACGTGGCTAAATATCCGCATACCCTGTTCCATCCGTCAGGAAGCGATGAGGTCTCGCAAGTTCTTGTCCGTTTCTCTCCACACATGCCACGCGTAACGCACAGCGACAGCCCCTCGGGAATCTCACCATTTCGATTCCTCTGTTTTGGCTTCCGTCTCGTTAACAACGTCGCCGACTGCATTGATGCTCATAACGCTGCTTACTGCTTCATGGTTATGCGTTTCCCCTGCGGCCTATATGGTTCTTAAGTGTACGCTTCGCCTCCTTTGTTCACGTTTGCAGCAGTAGCAACCACTTGCAACGCTCCGCAGAAGACGCAACACTCGATACGGGTGGTTGGTTAGACCTTATGGAGACGATACTTTGTCTCCCCGTCAGGGACTTTCACCCTGAAAGAAACGTCAAGCTTCGCTTGCCGCACTAACGATGAGCGCTCCGGCGTGGGAATGCAGCCGCCGACGCTGTGCGTCGCGTATTAAATCGATGAGTCAATCTCAAGCTTGCTTTTCCAGTGTCATTGCGCAAGTGTTCCACTACATCATTTTCTGTATCGGGACGCGGAGCGTCCCTGGCGGCATTCCCACGCCGGAGCGTGGGAACGATCAAATTTGCGCGCCGCTGTACTAGGTTTAAGCATATTCATCGACATGCTGCTCTGAATCGGGCGTTTTTGGTAGTTCAGGGGGAGGTTCTGGACGCTTCTTCGGTTGACGTTGCTTATTCTTGGCGCGATTGTGCTCGAAGTCATGGATGATGGGTTGCAAATCCGGCGCCATGCCGACCGGAGCGTCGGCTGCGATCAACGGCGGAAAAGCGTTTTTTTCCCCATATGAGAGATGAGTATGCAACATGCGCCACCTCCTTCATTGCAGGCAAACCCCGTGTGCCTATCCTGCCGCGATCCACTCTCTGGCCTGCACGGGATAAGCTTTCGCGCTGAGTCGATCAATAGCGATCGGCATAGACCTTGTTCAATTTTTTTTCTGCCCCGGCACTACCGATAATCTGGCGCAATTCAACCATCCAGAGTCTAGTCAATTCCTTGGTTTCGGCATCAGCGTCCAGGATATTGCGGATCAATTCCGATTTTTTGGCGTTTAGAAGATCATCCAACAAGTCCCCTGGGTCGGATGCCATCAATTTTTCCACAAATGCGCGGCGCTTTTCTTCCAGCGCAGGGAGATCGTCCCACTCGTCTTTCCTGGCCGCTTCCAGCATCTGCCGGGTAAGCGCCCAGGCAGCTTCGTAAGTTGCGATAATCCCGTTCAAGCTACACCCTGCCAAAGCTGTTGGCCGCCCTTGCAGGCTCGGAACGGCCTGCCGGGGGAACGCAGTTTCCCATCACTTCCGGCGATTTTTCAATTGCCGCCCAGGCTTCCCTTAAGTCCGCCAGCAGCCTGGTTACTTCATCCAATGCCTCCACATCGTTTTTCAGATTTGCCATAAGCAGACGGTGGCACATATAGTCATACAGCGCACTCAAATTTTCCGCGATTTCGCCACCCGCTTTTACGTCGAGACTGAGTTTCAACCCCTCGTCGATTATGGCAATCGCCTTGGAGATTGCCTCGCCTTTTGCGGCGATTTTTTTATTCTGCATGTTGAATTTCGCCTGCGATATTGCCTTGAGCGCACCATCGTACAGCAGCAAAACCAGCTTGCACGGGCTTGCAACGGCAACGTTCACCTCCATATCGACCTGGGAGTAGGCGCTCAACGCATTACGCGCAATAGCATTCATCATTTTTCCTAGGTGGGTGTGAGTGAGAGATAGTGAGAGATATTTTATGCCTTGCGCGGGGGCAATCCAACCGGACAATTTCCCCCGCGCAAGGCATACTAAGCCTTCGTCGTATTGGCCGCAATATTGGCCAACTGCTGCGTCAGATAGTTGCTGGTCGTAGTCAAACTGCTGATTAACGTATCCAACTTGGTAAACTGGGCGCGGTAGCGCGTCTCAACGGCAGCAAGACGGGTGTTAAGTTCATCCCGGCGTTTGCCTATGTCCGTTATCGACGCGTTGATGCCGCTGGTGCGCGAACTGATCGCCCCGGTGCTCGACAGCAGGCTGGTGGTCAACTGGTTTAGTTGATAGGCATATCCCTGATTAAAACTGACCGTCCCGCGACTGGCCGTGACGCCGCCGGTTATCGTAACGCGCAAGCCATTGGCGCCTCCGCTTGCACCCGTCAATATCTGGCCGGATCCGGTCGCGGAACCGCCGCCCAACGTGCCGGCCACATCCACCCCGGTGGTGGATACGGGTGCGCCCAGCAAGGCCGCAGCAGCGCTGCCGGTGATGCCGGTGACGCTGGATGCCGAACCGTAGCGGTTGGAGCTTATCGACAACATGCCGCCCGCCAGGGTTACGGCTACCGCTCCCCCGGCGCTGGAAAGTGCGGAAACACCGTTGATTTTCGATTGTACTTCGGTCGCCAGAGCGTCGGCTGTGTAAGTCCCCGCCCCCAATGTGATGCTGACGCCGATGCCGTCCACCGTCATCGCCAGTTCGTCATCCACGCCGGTCGTAATCGTTATCGGTGCGGCTGCGCTTAAGTCCACCGTACCCAGCGCATTGCCCTGGCTGGCCAATTGAGACACGGAAAGCGCATAGGAGCCGGGTTTGGTGTTGGCCGTCGAGCCGGTATAGCTTACCAAGCTGTCGGACGCTTTGCCGTTGGTTGCGAAAAGGCCGGCGATGTCGCTAAAATTAGTGTTTATCGCGCTTTGCAACTTGCCGGAATCCACCGCCAGCGAGCCGTCTTTTTGAAATGAGACGCCGATCTGCCCCAGAGACGAAAAACTGCCGCTCGGGTTGGTAAGCGGGGTGCTCAACATGCGCCTGATCCGGGATTGAATCGAAAGCACCGTGCTGTCGCCCAAAAGCGGCCCAGCCGCTTTGGTTTTAGGGTCGTATGCGGTAAGGTCGGCCAAGGTTTTGTTGAGGCTGTTATAGGCGGTGACCAGGGCATTCACCGATGACGTCACCGAGGCGGTGTCCTGCGAAACGGACAGCGTGGTGGAGCTGGCGGCTTTGAGCAGGTTGAACGTGACCCCTTGGACCACATCGGAAACGTTATTCGAGGTTTTGCTGATTGCCACCCCGTTTACCTTGAACTCGGCATTTTGCGCCGTGACTGACTCGGAGAGGTTTTGCCCGGTGTCGTTGGCCGGGTCGTGCGCCAGCAGGCTGGACAAGGCGGCGTCGCCGCTCACGGAAACCTTGATGCTGTTGCTTTTTCCCACGTTATCCGAGGAAAGCACCAAGCGATAGGGGGATGCGCCGCCGTCATTGACGATGGACGCCGTCACGCCGATTTTGGCGTTATTGATTGCGTCCTTGATGCCGGCCAGCGAGTTGTTGCTGCCGTCTATCGTGACCGTCTTGATCCCCGCACCGTTGCTGGTGAAACCGGCGCCGGTGTAGGCGCCCGCAGCAAAGGCGCCGCCGCTGACCGTGCCGAAATCGAACGATAGCGTCGTGGCTGCGCCGCTGCCGATGGCTGCCGTAATGCTTGTCTGACCTGCCGCCACCAGCTTTTGGGATTGCGCCAGCGTGGTGACATCGATGGAATAAGACCCGGCGGTTGCAATGCTCGAAGCAGAGGCGCTCAGAACCGTGGAATCCGTCGGCGTGGCCTTGGTGCTTTGAAACTTCGTCACGTCGCCCAAGCCTTGCAAGGCGGATTGAAAGCTCGACACAGCGCCTTGCAGACTGCCATATGCGCTCAACTTAGCCTGATAGCTTGCTTCTTTTTTATTCAGGAGCGTCACCGGCTGCTGCTCGACCGACATCAACTTGCTGACAATGCCATTGACGTCGAGATTAGAACCTATACCAGGTGAAGAGATAGCCATGATCGTGTCTCCTTAATTCCTTTTATAGAGGCTAGGGACTGGAAGCGGGTGAAATCCGGCGCATAGCGCCGACATCCACTAATTTCTAAAGTCCTAAGCTTCTATAACCAAACCTTATTATCTCGTTCCCACGCGCCGCGTGGGAATGCAGTTTCGGCGCGCCGCGCCAAGTACAGCGGAACAATCCCTTCCGAACCGGCGCAATTTCTGGTGTTTCAAATACTACCAGTGCTCAGTTTCATCAATTCAATCCGTTCGTGCTGAGCCTGTCGAAGCACGAACAGCACACTCACACTTTACCGGGCTTACTTGGCGCGGCGCGCCAGTACTGCATTCCCACGCGGCGCGTGGGAACGAGAAAACGAGAAAAGGACTATGCGCCAGCTTTTACTAGCCTCTAGTCCCTAGCCTCTCACTTAAGCCTTTTCCTTAAGCAGCAAGCCCTGGAGTTTATCGAGCGCCTTGGCGATTGCCAATACTTCTTCCGACGGAAATTGCCGGATGACGTCCTTTGTTTTTATATCCACGACCTTGACAACATTCATCTTGGTGTCTTCGTCGACGGAAAATTCCAGATCGCGCGAGATCGATTGTATGGCTGTATTGATCTTTTTTACCGACTCTTTCACCTCTTCCGGCTTGGGTGTTGCAGACGCCGCCTGCACTGCATCGACCGAAGAAGTAGGCACCGCAGCCGCAGCCGGCTTGACAACTTCGGCGGCAGCGTGCTGTTTTATATCCGTTGCTGATGCCGTGCCGGGCGAACGTGCCAGTCCACCCGGATTCGATATAGATTGAATTTCCATGATCCATTTTCCCCCACCTTAATCCCGGCCCAGCCTTAAGCCTGGCCGGGAGTTTTTCACGATTACTTCAACAGCGACAATACGCTATTCGGCTGCGCATTGGCTTGCGAAAGCATCGCGACACCCGCCTGTTGCAGAATCTGACCGCGCGTCAGGCTTGCGGTTTCCACTGCGAAATCGGCGTCGCGGATACGTGAACGCGAAGCGCTGAGGTTTTCGCTGGTGGCGGCCAGGTTTGCGATGGTCGAGGTGAGCCGGTTTTGCAATGCGCCGAACTTCGCACGCTCGCTATTCACAAAAGCCAGCGCCGAATCGATCGTCTTGATGGCCTGCGTCGAATTCAGGAAGGTCGTGACATCAAGTGTGGAAACCTTGTTCAAGCTCGAATTCACCGTCGTATCTGCTGCGGCGAGGAAGTTAGTGTCGGTGCTCGTGAGCGAAAACGATTTGGGGGAATCGAACGTCACCTGCCCGACCACGAAAACACCATCCGCAGCGTCGCTGGTCAAAGTGGCCGAAGCCCCAAGAGCATTAACCTGATCGGCCTTGAGGCCTTGCACCGTGACAGAACCGGCATTTTCTGCCGCAGTGTCCTCCACGACAATATTGGCGCCCGCAGAACTGCTCAGGATAATCCCTGTGTTGGCTGAGTTGAGCGATGCCACCAAGCCGGTCTTCGCCGACTTGTCGTTGAAGGCGGTAATGGCTTCCGAGAGACCATCCGCAGAGTTGGTCTGGCTGATGTTGAAGGTGACCGCCTCTGTGGCATTGCTGGCGTTATCGCCGGCTATCGCCATGTTATACACGCCTGTGGCGCTAAAACTCAGCAAAACATCGTTCCTGGCCGTTGCGGTGACCCCCGTGGAAGTGGTCACATTATTCACCTTGTTGGCAATGGTCGCGGCGCTATCGGCCACCGCAATCGCTACACCTGTCGAAGAACCGATGTAACCGTTGATGTCGATAGTCCCTGATGTCAACGAAGTTACTTCTGTTCCTGCGGCACCCGCTACCATAGTGCCGGCACCCAATCCCGCCGTGCCACTTCCGCTCACACCGTACTGGTTATTGCCGTAGGTGGTGATACGCAGGTTGGATACGTTCGCATCGACCACTTGGTTCGCATTGGCGCCGATCTGGAATTTGACCGTTCCAAAAGTGCCGTCGAACAGGTTTTTGCCGTTGAATTGGGTGGCTTGGGCTATCCGGTCCAGCTCCGAACCCAGTTGCCCGATTTCGTTTTGAATGGACTGGCGGTCGCTGGCGGTGTTGCTGGCATTGGCCGACTGCACCGCCAGTTCGCGCATCCGTTGCAGGATGTCGCCCGAAGAAGCCAGCGCGCCCTCGGCGGTCTGCGTCAGCGAAACGGCATCGTTGGCATTGCGCTGCGCCTGATCCAGGCCGCGAATTTGCGAAGACATGCGCTCGGAAATTGCCAAACCCGCCGCATCGTCCTTGGCGCTGTTGATGCGCATACCGGAAGAGAGGCGTTGCAAGGAAGTCTGTAGCGCAGACTGGGACGTGTTCAGATTGCGTTGCGCATTCAGGGACGAAATGTTGGTGTTGATTACTTGTGCCATTTTAGTTCTCCTTCAATTATATAGTGAGGAATTCTTGCGGTTGCATCCGGGGTTTGCTTTACACCCTTTAAGCTCCGTTAGTTGTATTAGCGGAGAAGACGGGAGAAACTTTAGGGGCGATTCAGAGGCCAGGAACTCAAAGGCTGGAGGCCGGAAAAAGCCCGGCGTAGCGCCGCCGACATTTACCAGTCTGTCCCTAGCCTCCTAAGCCGGACAAGCCGGAACCAAAAAATATTTACCGCAGAGACGCCGAGACGCAGAGATTTTGTAGAGTAATTGTATGGTTTCATCCTCCGTTGTGTTTCTCCGCGCCTCGGCGTCTCTGCGGTGGAAAAGAATCACCCGGAGAACCGCTCCAGTGCTTGATCTACGACACATTCTTCGCAAAAAATGCAACGACTTGACTGGTAAGTTATTAAATTCCCGCCTGTCTCGTCCACGCGCTACGCGCATCGTTACACGCAAATGGCCGGCATTTTTTCAGGATGCCTTTCCGTAACTTTCGGTTCCGGTGGTTGAGCGGGGCGCGAGCGACACCACCGGAACCGGGACAGCAGAACCGCACTCCGGCAGGTGCGCCAGCCATGGTTGATCCCATAAACAACCTGTAGGATGTGCCGAGGAACGAGGCGCATCTGTCGCGTATTGCCGCCAGGATACGCGAGCGATGCGCTTCCCTGTCGTAGCAGCACATCCTACGTCCATAACGACGAGCGCGCTACATGGAAATACAGTATTGGCGGGTCGCGCCAGGAATATCGCAAACCAGCGTAACTCAAGGTGGATGCGGCTCACGCTTCTTCTTATAGAGTCCCAAGCTAATAAAGCGACAGGATTCTACTCGACTCCGCTCGACTCCGTTCGACTCATGGCGGCAACCCATAAAGACAAAACCTTTTTCACCGCAGAGGACGCGGAGGAAAACCCTCATGCTCTTCCTCTGCGTCCTCCGCGTCCTCTGCGGTGAATCGGTTTTTTTCCGTGCCGAGAACAAATTTACCCTGGCAGGGCATGTTGCTTTACTTGCTTCGGCCTCTATATCCACCTTTTCTATTATAGACGCTTTTCCATAGCTGATTTTAATGGCGTCCACCCTAGCATCTGCATTGCCCTATTCTTCATCATCGGGAGCGGCGAGTCAATCGCCATGAATAACAATAACTAAGTTATAGTTATTCATGGCGATTAGGGAAACCCTTATGCCCGATTAGGGGAACCCCTACATAAAATATAGTCCGTTCCTTAGTACAAAAGTAGCTTTCCCTGATGGTTTTTCCTTATAACAATCGGTAGGCTGCCTTACCCGGTGCGTGTGGTAGTTGCCATCTGCAACGCACCGCTAAGGTTGAAGGGCGGCAAAGTTACTAACGGTTGCGGGCAGGCGATGAACCTGTTCCAGGCGCAGGTCCGGTTGACAGGATACGACGCGCATATTTATCAAGGAGTTGCCATGACACTGTATTTACATTTACGCCGGCTGGCCGCTGGGCTGGTCTTGTGTTTGGGGCTAAGCGCCGGTGCGGCGTGGGCGAACACTTTTGCGCTTGCTACGTTGACCCTGAGTTGCCCTTCCCCCCTCGCGGCGGGCGCGACGGGAGTTTGCAGCGCGACCATGAACTACGGCGATGGCACGACCGCAACGGTCAGCCCCGCCTGGACATCGGCGAATCCGGCAACGCTAACCGTCGACGGCAGCGGCAACCTCGCGGCAGGAACACCGTCGGTAGACGCCATCGTGACGATCAGCGCCGTCCACAGCGAAAGCGGGGTGAGCTATTCCGCCGACGCCGCCGTCACCGTCACGGCAAGCGTGGCAAGCGCCTTGTCGGGCTTGTCGGCCACCTGCCCAAGCACGATCAATGCGGGCGCGAGCGGAACTTGCAGCACGACGGCAAGCTACAGCGACGGCACAAGCAAGACAGTCAGTTCCACATGGAGCTCGTTGAATGCTGCGGCGCTATCGGTCAGCAGCGGCAACCTCGTGGCGGGAACGCCGGGTGCGGACACCATTGTGACCATCAGCGCGGACTATAGCGAAAACGGGGTGAGCAAAACCGCCACCGCCACCGTCACCGTTAAAGCCACCGCACCCGCCTTGACGGGACTGTCGGCAACTTGCCCAGGCACGATCAATGCGGGTGCGAGCGGGACTTGCAGCGCGACCGCGAACTACAGCGACGGCACGACCAATACGGTCAGCCCCATCTGGCGCTCGTCGAATGCGGCGATACTGAATATCGACGGCGGCGGCAGCATCGTAGCGGGAATACCGGGGACGAACACCGCCGTGACCATCAGCGCGGACTACAGCGAAAACGGCGTGAGTAAAACCGCCACCGCCGCCGTCACCGTCAAGGCAGCCACCACGGCCACCTTGACGGGACTGTCGGCCACTTGCCCAGGCACGATCAACGCGGGGGCGAGCGCCACGTGCAGCGCCACCGCGAGCTACAGCGACGGCACGACCAATACGGTCAGCCCCGCCTGGAATTCGTCGAACACGGCGCTGTTGTCCGCCGGCAGCGGCGGCAGCCTCGTCGCGGGGATGCCGGGCGCCGATGCTGTTGTGACGGTCAGCGCGAGCTATAGCGAAAACGGCGTGAGCAAAACCGCCACCGCCGCCGTCACCGTCAAGGCAGCCGTAGCGGCTGCCTTAACCGGGCTGTCGGCAACGTGCCCAAGCACTATCGACGCGGGAACGAGCGCCGTTTGCAGCACCACCGGGAGCTACAGCGACGGCGCCAGCAAAGTAGTGAATGCAACCTGGACATCCAGCAACACCTCTGTGGCGACATTTAACGGCTTCACCGTGACGGCGAACGCCGGGGTGACCGCCGACACCCCAGTGTCGCTCAACGCCAGCTACAGCGAAAACGGCGTGGTGCGCACCGCTACAGTGATGGTCATGGTAAAAACCGCGACCCCGGCCACAGCCTGCTCGGGCGATGCCAAGAACCATTCCGCCATCACCATCGCCGGCAGCGCCGTCAAACAACTGGGCGACCCGCTGAAGGTGGATTACTGCCTGAAGAATTTCAACTCGGCGACGAAACTCGACATCTACGTGGCGGTGCAATTGCCGGATGCAGGCATGATGTACCTGCAAACGTCGGGATTTTTCCAGAACGTCAATTTCACCACCCGGGTTGCGCCCTACCTGGCCAACACCTTGGTGCCCGATAAATCCGGGCCGGTGCTGAATATCCCCGTATTGCCGCTGGCACTGCCGACCGGCACCTACACCTTCTACGCCATTGCCGTGCCGACCGGCAAGGATGTGACCAACTCCAGCTATTGGATAGGCACTCTCAACAAGAAACAGGTGGAATTGACCAACTAATGGCTGCGTGACTACTTGCATTTTCTGTTCGTGGTAAAGCCCTGTCGAACCATGAACGGAAAATCCTACTGAAAAATCTTTCTAATCAGGTAACCGTTTGATATGGAATTTATTTCCAATAATGTCGCGAAATCTGGATGATGCGGCTGATTTCCAGCTTAACCCGGCAAGTTGTAAGGCGGTAATGAACGGCTTCGAGTGGGCGAAAACCCAGCCCAGCAGAAGGCTACGTTAATAAAATTTGATTCGTTTATTTAATAATTAAGGAGTTGCCATGAAACTGCTTCGATATTTTCGGTTATTGCTCGCTGGACTGGTATTGTGTTTGGGTATCGGGGGAGTAAGTTCCAGTGCAGCGTGGGCGAATGAATTTGCCGCCGACACTCCCACTGCCGACTTCATTGATAATAATGACGGCACCGTCACCCACAAGCTCACTGGACTGACATGGAAGCGTTGCGCCGAAGGGCAAACCTGGATTGCGTCTACCTGCTCAGGAACGGTGCTGACCTACACTTGGGCGGATGCTACGGCACTGACGCAAAGCTATGCCGGGAATAGCGACTGGCGGCTACCCACCGTCGCCGAACAGCTTACCATTATCGAGCGCGACAATAGCAACCCTGCTGTAAACATAACAATTTTTCCCAGCATCCCTCTTTCGACAAATTTCTGGACGGCTTCGGCTACTTCTGGCTCTTCGACCTCGGCGTGGTCAGTCCGTTTCGAAGGCCTCGCCTACGCTTACCTTAAGACGAACCTTTTCGCCGCTCGTCTCGTTCGCGGAGGTTCGCCTGTTGATTCTTCTAGTCTTTATACCCCCACTTCGGATTTTACCGACAACGGTGACGGCACCGTTACCCACAACAAAACCAACCTGACTTGGAAACGCTGTGCCGAGGGACAGACTTGGAATAACGCCTGCACGGGAACGCCCCAAACTTACACTTGGGTAAATGCTACCGCGTTGACGCAAAACTATGCCGGGCAAAGTGACTGGCGGCTGCCCACGAACAATGAACTGCTGACTATTGTGGAATGGAGTACCACAGCCCCCGCTATCAACCAAACAATCTTTCCTGCAAACTTTCCTGCAAGTGAAATATCTTATTATTGGTCGGCTTCGGCTTATTCCGCTCCCAGCATCACGAATGCATGGACAGTCTATTTCTCCACTGGCATGAACTACGCCAAACCTCTGGCAACAAAATTCCCTGTTCGCCTCGTTCGCGGCGTACGATCCACTATCGCCATCTTTACTGGGATGAGCCTGAGTTGCCCGACCACCCTCTTGTCGAGCGCGAGCGGGTCTTGCAGTGCAACCGCAATTTACAGCGACGGTACGACCAATACAGTCAGCCCCACCTGGAGTTCGTCGAATGCGGCGCTGCTGAATGTCGGTAGCGACGGCAGCCTCACTGCGGGAGCGCCGAGCGCGGATACCGTCGTAACTATCAACGCCAGCTATAGCGAAAACGGAGTGAGCAAAACCGCCACTGCCGCCGTCACCGTCAAGTCAACCGCAACAGTAGCCTTGACGAACCTGTCGGCAACTTGTCCGAGCACGATTACTGCAGGAACGAGCGCCGTTTGCAGTACCACAGCAAGCTACAGCGACGGTTCCAGCAACGTGGTGAGCGCGACCTGGACCTCCAGCAACACTTCAGTTGCGACTGTCAGCGGCCTTACCGTAACGGCGAATGCCGGGGTGACCACCGATACCCCGGTATCGCTCAACGCCAGCTACAGCGAAAACGGCGTAAGCAAAACCGCCACCGTAGTCGTTACCGTCAAGGCATTTGTACCGGCAGCCTTGACCGGACTGACGGCAACTTGCCCGAGCACTATCGATGCGGGGACGAGCGCCGATTGCAGTACCACCGCGACCTACAACGACGGCTCCAGCAGGGTGGTGAACGCCGCCTGGACCTCCAGCAACACTTCGGTGGCAACCGTCAGCGGCTCCACCGTGACGGCGGATGCCGGGATAACCGCCGACACCCCGGTATTGCTCAGCGCCAGCTATAGCGAAAACGGGGTGAACAAAACCGCCACGGCGACGGTCACGGTGAAAGCCGCGCCCCCGGCTTGTTCAGGCAACGCCCGGAACCATTCCGACATCACCATCGTCGGCAGCACCACCAAGCAACTGGGCGAGACCCTGGAAGTGAACTACTGCCTGAAAAATTTCAACTCGGCGTCGAAATTCGACATCTACGTGGCGGTGCAATTGCCGGACAACACCATGATGTACCTGCAAACGTCGGGATTTTTCCAGACCCCCAACTTCACCACCCGGGTCGCGCCCTATCTGAGCAACACCCTGGTGCCCGATAAATCCGGCCCGGTGCTGTCAACCGTATTGCCGCAAACGCTGCCCATCGGCATCTATAACTTTTATGCCGTTTCCGTGCTGGCGGGCAAGGACGTGAACAACTCCAGCAATTGGATAGGCAGCCTCAACAAGAAGCAGGTGGAATTAATCAACTAGCCCGTAGGATGTGCCGGGGAACGATGCGCATCGGTCGCGTGCCACCCCCTGGATTCGCTAAGCCGGACTAGCCGGAACCAAAAATATTTACCGCAGAGACGCAGAGACGCAGAGACGCAGAGACGCAGGGATTTTGTAGGGTAATTGGTATGATTTCACCCTTTGTTGTATTTCTCCGCGCCTCCGCGCCTCTGCGGTGAAAGCATTTCAGCCGGAGAACCGCACCACTGCTTGATCTACGACACATTCTTCGCAAACAATGTAAAGACTTGGCCGATAAGTTACTAACTTAAATGGCAGTGACGCAGCCGCGTGGGAACGAGGAGAACAGCTTAAGAACAGGCGAAAAACCCAACCCAGGCGAAGGTCGCATTAAAAACATTATTCATTTATTTATTAAGGAGTTATCATGAAACTGCTGCGATATTTTCGTTTATTGCTCGCTGTACCCGCATTGTGTTTGAGTATCGCTGGATTAAGCGCCAATGCGGCGTGGGCGGCTGCTGCGCCGGCCTTGACCGGATTGTCGGCAACTTGTCCGAGCACTCTCAATGCGGGAATGAGCGCCGATTGCAGCGCCACAGCACACTACGACGACGGTTCCACCAAGGTGGTGAGCGCGATTTGGGACTCCGGCAATACCGCAGCGGCGACCGTCAGCGGCCTTACCGTGACGGCGAACGCCAAGGTGACCATCGACATCCCGGTGTTGTTCAACGCCAGCTATAGCGAAAACGGCGCGAGTCGGAGCGCCACGGCGATAATTACGGTGAAAGCCGCGCCGCCGGCCTGCTCGGGCAATGTCAGGAACCAGTCCGCCGTCACCGTCATCGGCAACGCGACCAAACAATTGGGCGAGATACTGGAGGTGAATTATTGCCTGAAAAATTTCAATACGGTGTCGAAATTCGACATTTACGTGGCGATGCAATTGCCGGACAACACCATGATGTACCTGCAAACGACGGGATTTTTCCTGACCCCCATCTTTACCACCCGGGTCGCGCCCTATTTGAGCAACACTCTGGTGCCCGACGTATCCGGGTCGGTGCTGCTGGCCGTATTGCCGCAGTCGCTGCCGCTCGGCACTTACACCTTTTACGCCGTTTCCGTACAGGCGGGCAAGGATGTGAACAACCCCGCCTTTTGGGTAGGTAATCTCGACAAGAAACAGGTGGAATTGACCAACTAGGCGGTGACGTTTTTGTGGGATTTGATCGTTTGATCGTTCCCACGCTCTGCGCCACTGCCATTAAGTTAGGAAAAATCCGTTCGCCCTGAGCCTCGCCTGTCCTGAGCTTCGCCGAAGGGTCGAAGGGTGAACGGATTTTTCCTAACCGGTTGACTGTTAAGCCATTCATGGTTCGATCCTTCGGCGAAGCTCAGGACAGGCGAAGCTCACCACGAACGGCTTAACTTAATGGCAGTGACGCTCTGCGCTCATCGTTACACACAAGTGTCAGGGCAGGGACGAGCGCAGGTTTGCTCCCCTCTCCCGCCTGCGGGAGAGGGGCTTTATGCTGTCTTTTTGCATAGACCTGAGCAGCAGTTATTGCTTGCAAAGATGTGTGTAACGATGAGTGCCGGAGCGTGGGAACGATCAGAGTTTTATGGGTGAATTTTCAAACCCAACCGTCAATATCCGGCAGCCTTGGCTTGAGCCAGCCAGTTCGATAACGGCCCCAGGTAAGCAATGCTTATCCCGTCATAGAAATACAGTCCCTGATCGGCAGGGTTGACTCCCAGCCCCGTGTTGCTGGCCGGGAAAAGGCGCGCCCAATAGGGTGCATGGGCATCCGTCGAGCGTTCATTGCCGGCGGCTCTGAGAAGCGGGTTGGCGGCCACGTTTTCGCCCCACATAAACACCCGTTCTGCACCAAGGTTGGAAATATACTGGCCGATCCAGTCGAGGTAGTTCGAAACCTTGGTGTAGAGGCCGTAATTGGTGGCGCAGGTTCTTCCCCAACTGACTATCCCGACCTCCACCCAGTCCGAGTTCTGTGGATTGGCGGCCACCAGCGGGCCGCCGCTGTCGCCCTGGCAGGTATCCTTTGGCGTGCCGCGATACCCGGCGCAAATCATGTTCGCGGTTAAGTCGGCGTTGAGCGCGTTTTGGCAAGTGCTGTTATCCACCATAGGCAGATCGACTTCGCGCAATTCGTCGGTGAAAGCCGCGTCTGCAATCATGTTGGCGATGTCTGAAACGGAATATCCTTTTGAGGCGAATCCCGAGATAATCTGATCGACTGTCGGCGTCGATCCCACGCTCGCCCCGAGTTGTTGCAGCTTGTTGACCAACGTCGTATAGCCTATGCCCAGTGAGGGGCTGCCCAGGCCGTTCGCCAGCAACATGGTGGTAATGATGCTGGAGTCCCTGATTCTTTTCCGCTCCGCTTCCCGCACGCAACTGGCAAGACTGGCATTGCAATCGGAGATCAAATGATATTGGTCGGCAAGGTAATCGCCCGGCGCGGCCAAGCCGCCCCGGCCTATGGCTTTCGTCGTCGTTCCCGACGCAAGCGGTTGCGCCGGCGGCGCAAGTTTGACATATTGGGCGCTGGCCGGCGAGACCAGTTCGATCAAGGCGATATCGTTATCCATGGCGCCTTCGTCGAACTGCGCGTGGACGATCAGGCGCTTCGCCGCGATTTCCTGTCCGGATGTCGAATCGGAGAGCACTTGGCGACCGGTGACAATCGACACCGTGGCGGCGGTTTCCCCCGGATCGAAGCAGTGCGCCGCAGTCAGCACCCAGCGCGGCTGGATCAGCGAACCGCCGCATTGCCATTGGCCGCTGTACACGGTCACAACCCACGGATAAGTGGATAAATTGGCCGGGATGCCATTGACGATAGAAAATTCGTTGGCCTGCGCCCCCCCGAATGCCGCCAGTGCGAAAACAGCCAGCAGGGGCTTGATGAATGTCATGGGCAAAATTTTCACCGCTGTTTGCCGTGCCATTGAGCCTGACTTTGCGCCATGCGCCCGGCGAACCCAGGCGAACACGATATTTTGCAGTTTGGCCATGCTGATGTCTCCACAAGTTGTTAACATTAACCTAAAAAACTCAGTTGTCCGCAGATTACGCAGATTTTCGCCGATTAAACAACAGGTAATCCTGAATTGTCGCCCAACCGAATGGGTGATGCGACACTCGCCGACAACGCTTTGAAAATCTGCGTTAATCTGCGTAATCTGCGGACAACTGAGTTTTTTAGGGTCATAGATCAAGCACTGATGCGGGTCGAAGGGCAGCGCGGCGAGGTAGGGTGGATAAGCGAAGCGCATCCACCTGAACATTCCATGGCGCCGTTCGGTGGATGCGCTTCGCTTATCCACCCTACCCCCTGTTTGTTGGTTCCGGCAATCGTCCGGCTTAGGTATACCTTGCCTCGCCACGTATGCTGAGGCAGCACCATTACAACCTACATTATTTTTAACCTAGAAACCTCCGTTGAACGGGCTGGAGTGTGCGGTTTTCCGGGTGCAGGGCAAGGCGCAACGACGCGGAATGGTCGTTCCATTCCAAGGAGTTGCAACGCCGCCATGCGCCCGGAAAACCG
>JBAYVP010000095.1:0-15705 GCA_041674485.1 Sulfuricellaceae bacterium | reverse complement strand
GCCAAGATGTGTAACATAGTGGTTCCAAACAGCTTTGTCATATATTTCGCGTTCACCCGTATGGTGAGAGCGCTACGGGCTGGATTGCACGGTTTTCCGGGCGCATGGCGGCGTTGCAACTACAAAAGAAGGCAATGGAACGACCATTGCGCGTCGTTGCGCCTTGCCCTGCACCCGGAAAACCGCACACTCCAGCCCGTTCAACGGAGGTTTCTAGGTTAATTCAACTGTATCCGTTGCCCCCACGGCGAAGGGGCATTTCCCTTGACCAGCCAGATCACCGAGTAGTCCGGTTCGACGGGCGGGAAATCGCCTTTAGCGTCGGTGAAATAGAGCAACAAATCCGGGCGGGTGGACTGGTTCTTGATCCACTCGAACACCGGCGCGAAGCGGGTGCCGCCTCCGCCGGTGAATTGGCGCGGCGCTTGCAGCGTATCCCATGGTTCGAACAGCCACGGGCTATCCGCGCTTAACGTGGCGTCGCAGGCCAGCAGGGTGATTCGCGCCCGAATCTGGCTTTTCAGCGCATCGATTTCCGCCAGGAATTCGCCTATGTCCCGGTCGGACACGGAACCGCTGACATCCAGCGCCACCGTCACTTCAAGCTGGGCGCTGCGTAGCGCCGGGAAGATCATCGCGCCTTCGCGCCGCGACGGGCGCAGGTAAGTATAGTCGTCGCGCGCGGAAAGCGTCATGTAGCGCGCCAGCAACATGCGCCACGGCAATTGCGGCTGGAGCAGATGTTCCACCAGCCGCGCCATCGCGCCGGACAGCTTGCCCGCCTGGAGCGCCGCCTGCGCTGCTGATGCGAGATATTGTCGCCAGCGGCTGGACAGTTCATTGCGCTCGCGCGCGGACAGCGGGGGCGGCGCGTTTCCCTGGCTGTGCTTCGGGTCGCCCGCGCCATGCCCGGCATCCGTTTTACCGGATTCCAGCCCGGAACCGCCGCCTGCCGGCAGCTCATTGCTTTGCCCGCTGCCGCCGTCGCCCTCATCACCGTCGTAGAGGTGCTTATCCAGCGGTTCGTCGGTATTGTTGTCGTTCAGCGCGGAGTATATCTCCTCCGCGCTGAGGCCGTCGAAAACTTCCAACAGCAGCGCGCCCGGCGGTGGTTTCAGGCCGTCCTTGACCAGCAGCGGATTAATCGCGAAATCGCAGGCCACGTCCCAGCGCTGCTTGATGCGGTGGTTGCGCCGCGCGAAATGCGACAGCGCGCAGTGCAGCGCTTCGTGCGCAAGCATGAACTGGGTTTGCGCCAGGTTTAACGTATCGATGTACGCGGGGTTGTAGTAAAAACGGCGCGCATCGGTCGCCGTGGTCGGGCACCACTTGGGATCGGCTGCGGTCAGCGGCAAGCGCAGCACCAGCGCGCCGAGAAAGGGCTTGTCGAGGATCAAGCGGGTGCGCGCGGCGGCGAGCTTGGTTTCGGTGTTGGACATATGAATCACTCCGCGCCCGATGGCGCAGCGCGGCACAAGCGCCACCTGCCGAATGCCGCCAATGCGACAGCGACCAAATAAGGCGGCGCCATCATCCGCAGCCCCGGCCACAACAAGCCGGATAACGAGGCTGCCGATGCCGATGGAAAAGCCATAAATGCGATCAGGATGCTTGCGGCGACAATGCCGCCGACTATCGCGACATAACGCAGCTTGCCGGCAATCGCGAAAAATCCGCCCAGGATCAGCGCCACGAAGGAAACCATCAGCAAGATCGGATCGACAATAACGCCCAACATAGCCAATAACGCCAGCCCGACGGAAAACCTGCCTAGCCCGTTGAGCAATGTGGTTTCCATGGACGTCTTACATTTCATACAACATCAAATCCGCCACCGCGTTCGCCCAATGGCCAAACTGCGGCACGTTGAAAAGCTCTTGGCCGACGGCGCGATGCATGTCGGACACCAGCATGATGCCCATTTCCTTGAGCGGCAGCCGGGCGGCGTAATCCAGGATATGGCCATAGACCGCCTGCGCCCCGGCGCCACCCTTGGCGCGCAACGCGCGCCCCACCAGCGCGGAGGCCACGGCGTATTGCAGATCGATCCCCTGCGGTGCGGCGACCTCGTCGCCTCTAACGATAGCGTCCAGGTCGGGCATACGCTCCAGGTTTGCGATGAAGGCATGCAGCTCTATCCCGGCAGCCGCGCCCACGCAGGCTTGCAGCGTATCGAGCAGCAGCAACGGCTGGTCGCCGAATTTTTGTAGCGCGCGGTGGGCAAATTCCCACGAGCGCGGGCTGGGGAAAGCCACCGGGTTGTGCGCCGGGTTGAAATCGAACAATAACTCGGGGCGAAAGCGCAAAAAGCCGATCAGCCGCTCGTCGATGCGCGAACGATAAGCCCAGGCCACCCAATCGTCGAGATGCGTTTCCAGCTCGAAATGGGAAAAGCGGTTCGCGAGCGGCGCCGGCATCGTGTAGGTCACGCCCCGGTCGCCCTGGCGGTTGCCGGCGGCGAAAATCGCCCAGCCCTCCGGCACGCGGTAATCGCCCAGGCGACGGTCGAGAATCAACTGGTAAGCGGCTGCGGAAACGCTGGGCGGCGCGGCATTGATCTCGTCGAGAAACAAGATGCCCTGCGGCGGATCGCGCCGGGCATCGGGCAACATCGACGGCGGCGCCCACTCGACGCGCTCCTCCACCCGGTAAGGAATGCCGCGCAAATCGGAAGGCTCCATCTGCGATAGCCGAATATCCACCACCGGCGCGCCATGGCGCGCACCGACCTGCGCCACCATTTGCGACTTGCCCACGCCCGGCGGCCCCCACAACATCACCGGGGTATGGTGACCGTCGCGCACGCTTAAGAATTCGCGCTCCAGGATGGTGGTCAGGTGTGAGGGACGCATAACGGCTCCGATGCATTGAGCATAAACTCGCGAGGATAGGAGTAAGCGATGATTATAGCGGCGTTAGAAAGAAGTTGAATAGTTGATCTTGTATGCAGTGTTTTCACCGAGTATTGGTTGATGTATTGCACTTATCCACCGCCATTGGCTTGAGGTTTTTTGTAACTATTCTTGATTGAAAATACTGTATTTAACCTAGAAAGCTCAGTTGACCGCTTGCCAAGATGTGTAACGCAGTGGTTCTAAACAACTTTGTCATGTATTTAACGTTCACCCGTTTGGTGAGAGCGCTACGGGCTGGATTGCACGGTTTTCCGGGCGCATGGCTGCGTTGCAACTCCTTGCAATGGAACGACCATTGCGCGTCGTTGCGCCTTGCCCTGCACCCGGAAAACCGCACACTCCAGCCCGTTCAACTGAGCTTTCTAGGTTTAATGATGCAAACCCAAACATTGCACGAGCCAACACAGACAGCCACCAGACAGCCTGATGAAAGAAAATCCGTTCGTCCTGAGCCTGTCGAAGGATGAACGGATTTTCTTTCATCAGGCTGGCTTGAGCCATTTGCGCTGTTTACAACCAGTTGATTTTTAATATTAAAATACGGCATCAAAAAACACTTTACCCCAAGAAATGACGTTTTTTACCCTATTGGGGTGCTTTTGATGGAGCTTCAAAAATCATGCCAAAGTTTCCACCCTGGTATAAACATCAATGGCTTAACAATAATATATTTTTTATTGGCATTGTTTGCGCTGTAACCCATTGATTCTACGATGATGCAGATGAAAATTTATACAGCGCAAGTGGCTCGGCTTACGGCGTGCTTGCCATCTTGCTCCATTCATCCTTCGACAGGCTCAGGACGAACGGAGCAAGATGGCAAGCACGGGTGATTTTACCCACGCAATTCCACATTGAGCTACAGCGGTTTCACCGACTATTGGTTGATGTATTGCGCTTATCCACCGCCATTGGCTCGAGGCTTTTTGTAACTATTCTTGATTGAAAACGCTGTATATGCCTTGCGCGGGGGAAATTGTCCGGTTGAATTGCCCCGGCGGGCGCTACTTACCGTGTTGCAAATTGCTTGCGTAAGAAGACCCAAGCAGCGCAATTTGCGCCTCTCGCGCCCATACCCGACAGGAACACAATTTCCCCCGCGCAAGGCATACAGGCAACTTGATTTACCTGCGCGCAATCACATTCACCCCCGGCCTCAGTTCGGCTTCGTCGATGTAGCCGACTGCGCCCGGCGTGGTTTGCACGTAGCTGATCACATCTGCGGCGCTGGCCAGCTCGACCGGCGGCGCGCCTTTGCCGATATAGCGGCGCACTGTCCAATAGGCGGTGTATTTTTCCTCATCCTGATTGAGGAATTCCTGCAGGAAGCGATTGCGCGCGGCTGCACCGGGCTTGACCCCAACCGGCGTGACGTTGACGCCGGCAACCGAGACGAATTTCCCGGTATAAACTTTCTGCACCGTTGTCGCGTCCATCTTGGGCACATTGCTGTTCCCGATCACCACTATCTCGCCCGCCCGTGCCGGGACGAATATCAGGGAGGCAGCCAGCGATACCACTTTAATCGTCGTTTTCATGGTCATCTCCCTCAAAATACTACGTTGTAGGAAAATGAAAATATATTGATCGCTTTGTGTCCGGACTCGCCACCGGGCGGGGCGTCGATGAGGCTCGACATGTCGCCGCTCCGGGTGTGCGCCCATTCGGCCTTGGCCTTGGCTTGCGGGGTTATCCGGTAGGAAGTTCCCAGCGCCCAGGTAGTCTGGTCGTAGGCGATAATGCCGTCGGCGCCCGCGCGCTGGGTCGCATTAAGCGCGGTGGAGCCGGGAAAGGTGTTGCCGTTCACCTTGTTGTAAAGATCGCGCGTGCGCGGCATGGATTGCAAATGCGCCACGCTGACATAAGGCGTCCAGGCGCCTATCGGTTTGAGCACGGCAAGGTAGGCGCCCTGCGAGTCCGGTCCGGTTGAAATATCGGGCACGTCGCGGCGCACATATTCGCCCATCAGCCGGAAACCGTTGCCCACCGCCATGTCCGCGCCCAGCGTGTAAACCACGGCATGAATGTCATTTTCGTTGCGCATGCCGGGGCCGGGCAGCAGGTTGGAGGTTTGATAATAGCCTATCCCAGGCATGATGCCGACGTAGGGAAATGTCACCGGCATGACTTGATCGTCGGTAATTCTGGTGTAGGTGTCGTGTGCGCCGACACGGAAGGTGTCGTCGTCGCGCTGCAAGGTCAGCGCCAAGCCGTTGGCGGTCACCTTGACGGGGACGAAATACGAACCGGACGACAACAGCGGCGGCACATCGTCGCGCCGGAAAAAACGGTAGTTCGTTCTGGCTGTTGCCGAGTAGCCGTTGAGCGTCAGTTCGCCAATGTCCATATTCCAGGTTTTGCCCACAAAGATGCCGTCCCCTTCCGTCGCCTGCGAGGTGGTGTACACCTCCGCCGGAAGCCGAGCGAAATTGAAGGTGGCGCCGACTTCCATATTTTCACTGTTCAAATACAGCGGCACGCGCACCCTGCCGACACGCACCAGCCAATCGTTGGTCGGGCGCCAAGAGAGAAAAGCCCATGAAACTGTGGCGTCCATTTCCTTGTCGCTGTCGATGGATGGCGCCAGCTTGCCTTGCAGGGTAAAGCCGAATTCATTGTTAAGCTTGGCATCCATTTGCACGCCCAGCACGGAATCGCGCTTGAAGGTGCCCTGCCTGTTCACAAAGCGCTGATAATTGTAGGACTGATCCGACAACGCATAACCTGCCGTGCCGAAGCCGGAAAGCGCAACGTCCGCCGTCGCAGTCATTGCCACCAGACTGGAAATGGTCGCTAACGCCCATGCAATACGGTTTTCCATTGTTTTTCCTTTAGCTGAAAAAATAAACCATTACCTGAAAATTTGATTAAACCGCAGAGACGCGGAGAAAAACAGTCATCCTAGAAAGCTCAGTTGAACGGGCTGGAGTGTACGGTTTTCCGGGTGCAGGGCATACCCGACGGCCTGACGGCCTAGGCACAAGAGGCGCAACTTTGCTGCATGGTCGTTCCATTCCCTTCTCAAGGAGTTGCAACGCCGCCATGCGCCCGGAAAACCGTGCAATCCAGCTCAAAGCGCTTTCACCATACGGGTACACGCGAAATATATGACAAAGTTGTTTAGAACCACTGTGTTATACATCTTGGCAAGCGGTCAACTGAGCTTTCTAGGATCATGCCTTGGGAAAGCGTGATTCTACCCAAGAGGCGCAAAAACCGCGACTGTCAATATACGCGTTACCGCTGATCGGGGCTATGCCTTCTCGCGGGGGAAATTGTCCGGATTGGGCTTGGATTGTTCCCAGCGGGATGCATAAAACTAAAATAACTACTCAGAGGGCTAGGGATCAGGGGCTACGCGGGGACGGGAACACGAAAATACAAGCATGGACTCCGCGTTTGCAACCGGCTCAAGAAGCGTTGGGACGCGAAAGACAGGGCTGTCTTCACCGACGGACGTTCTCGCGTAGCCCCTAGCCCCTGCCCCCTGAGCAGTTACAAACTAAATTGTTTCATGACGAACTTGGGCTAACGCAAAGGAATATTAGCGGCGCCGGCTACTATTGTGGCAAAGCGGTCATTCAATGCAGCGATGCCGGCCTGTTGCAGCACTGCTGCCGGGACGCTGCCGCCCATGCCGTCGGGCAGATCGCGGGTGGCCGTGGCGCTTGCCACCAAGGTAGTGCGGTAGCCGTGGTCGAGCGCGGCGCGCACTGTGGCGCTGACGCACATGTGGGTGGCAAAGCCGGCGACGATCAGGTTTTTCCGTCCGAGAACGGCCAGATGCCGGTCGAGATTGGTGGCGGCGAAAGCATTGGGCAACCCTTTGACGATCACCGTTTCGCCCGGTGCAGGCGCGAGTTGCGGGATGAAATCCACGAACGGGCCGTTGGGGTCGAACAGCATGGCGCCCGGTTTAGACTTATGGATCACATGAATTACCGGGGCGTCGGCCTGACGCGCCAGCTTGAGAAGCAGGGCGGTTTCCGCAACAGCCGCGCCAATGCCGGCCAGCGGCAGTTTGCCGTCGGTATATTCGCGTTGGGCGTCGATCACGAGCAGCACACTGTCGGAAAATTTCGCGGTCGGAAGCTGGACGCCGGCGATTTGCATCAGGGTGCGGGGCGCCCTGGCGGTTTCGGCGGCATAGCCGGCGCAGGGATGGAACAACAGCAGGGCGATTAGCAGGATGAGTTTGTGCATGGAAGGCTCCTTAGATGGATAAAACGTCTATGCCGGATAAGCGGAAAACTGGTCGGCAACCGCCCACCAGCGCCCGTTCTCCTTGACGAAAAAAAACATGTCGCGCCCGCTGCCGGCGATGGTCTGCCCGCTCATGTCGAAGGCCATGTCGTAATAGTAGGTGACGACGGCAGCGTCACCGTAGACGCGGATGTCCGGGTCGATCTCGTGCCAAAAATGGATACTCGCCGCTTGGGCAAAGCTTTTCCAGCCGGCGATGCAGGCCGCGCGCCCAAGTCGGCGGTCGCGGTCGGTGGCGGTGATCGCCACCATATTTTCGTGGAAATAGTCTTCAAGCGCGTCGGGAGCGCCTTGGGTCCATGCATCGTTAAGGGCGCGCAGGGCGTCCCAGATTTGCTGTTTGATGGGATCGTCGAAAATGGCGTTCATGTTTTCCTCCGTAACGCGATGGTGCGCACCGCCATTGTCGTAGCGGCGCGCCGGCCAATCCAATCGTATTTCCGGATGCCCGTCATCAGCGCCGCCGATTGCTTGCCGCGGCCATTTCGGCGAAGATGGCGCATTGCTTTTGCCGGTCTTGCCATGGAATTCCATCACCTGCGCACTTTCGTCACCGTCGGGCGCGAAGGCCATTTGACCCGCGCCGCCGAACAGCTCTGCCTCAGCCAGCCGGCGGTCAGCGCGCACATCAAAGCGCTGGAAGACGAGCTTGGTCTCGCGCTGTTCGAACGCAACGCGCGGGGCATGGCGCTCACCGCAGCCGGTGAACGCCTGCTCGATTACGCCGACAAAGTGCTGGCGGCGCGCCAGTATCTGCTGCACGAGGCGGGACGCCTCAAGGGTGCGGCGCATGGGCGGTTGCGCCTCGGCACGGTGGGCGATGCCGAATTGCTGCGCCTTGGACCCATCCTCGCCAAAATGGCCAAGCGCCATCCCCAGGTCAGTATACAGTTGCGCGGCGGTTATTCCGCCACGGTGATTGACGACGTGCTCAACAACCGTCTTGACGCCGGTTTCACCGTATTCACCGACGAACCCAAGAGCGGCGCGCTGGCGCGCATCGGGCTGATGACCTTTGCGCTGCATCTGGCTGCTCCGGCGGCATGGCGCGAGCAGGTCGAAGGGGCGGATTGGGATACGCTGGCTGCATTGCCGTGGATCGGCATGCCGCCGCTATCCTTCTGCGCACGCCTGGCGGAAGCCGTGTTTCACCGCCAAGGCAGCGCCCCGCGCAGCTTGATTGAGGCCGACCGCAACGCCACCGTACTGAGCCTGATCGCCGCCGGCGCCGGCATCGGCCTGCTGCACGAAGAACAGGCGCTGAAAGCGGCACAGGCCGGCGCAGTGATGCTGATTCCCGGCTTCCGTGAAGAAACCCGCCTCGACTTCATCTGCCTGACGCAACGCAACGAAGAACCGCCACTGGCGGCGCTACGAGAGGTGTTGCGCGAGGTGTGGGACAACTGTTGCGAAGTCATTGCATAGCCTGATGGCGGCAATCCGAAAATAGGTTATTCCCCTTTTAACCTAGAAAGCATGAAGGCTGAAGTGGCTGCATGGGAACAAGAGCGAAACAACAATTTGAAGAAGGTTGACTGGCAATTTACAACTTCGGATGCACGGATTAAGTTGACTCGCCTTTATCCGAAACTATAGTCGTTACATGGTACTAGTCACTTACCGGTCAAGTCACAAGCAATTGGTGACAAGAACATATCGTAGATCAAACACTGGAGCGGTTTTCCGCAAAAAAACAATGACCGGATGAACAGGATTGACAGGATGGGTTTTCTATCCTGTTCACCCTGTCAATCCTCTCTCAAACGTCTGTTTGGCTCCGGCTTAGGATAATGAAAACCCGCTGCCCTACACAGTTTTCCGGCTCGACACCGCCGTCAGGATGCCTTGTAAAATCGCAGTGGGCGTCGGCGGGCAGCCGGGTACGGCCACATCCACCGGGATCACGTTGGCTATTTTTCCGCAACTGGCATAGCTTTCGCCGAATATTCCGCCGTCGCAGCCGCAGTCGCCGATGGCAACGACCAGCTTAGGCTCGGGCGTCGCGTCGAAGGTGCGCTTGAGCGCCACCTCCATGTGGCGGGAAACCGGGCCGGTCACCAGCAGCATGTCGGCGTGGCGCGGGCCGGCGACAAAGTGCATGCCCAGCCCTTCGATGTTGTAATAGGGGTTGTTGACGCAGTGGATTTCCAGTTCGCAGCCGTTGCACGAGCCGGCGTCTACATGGCGGATGGCCAGCGCCTTGCCAAAGTACTTGAGGATGCCTTCGTGTATCCGCTGCTCGCCGGTGCGTAGCGCCTCGTCCGGTTGCGGCGGCGCTTCGGTTTTGATGCCGGTTTTGAGGATTTGTTTGAGAATTTGATGCATAGTTAAAATCCTTTAACCGCAGAGACGCTGAGGCGCGGAGAAATCAATTGTTTTTACTCTGCGCCTCTGCGTCTCTGCGTCTCTGCGGTGAAAATAAATTACAAATCCTGCCCGGCATAGCTCAGATTGAACGATTTATTGATTAGCGGGAAATCCGGCACGATGTTGCCGATGATCGCGTGTTCCAGCACCGGCCAGTTTTGCCATGACGGGTCGTGGGGATGGACGCGGTGCAGGGTGTTGCCGCTGCCGGTGTGCAGCGCGATCAGGATTTCGCCGCGCCAGCCTTCCACCCAGCCGATTGCGAAGGCATTATCGGGGATGGGCGGCAGGTTGGCGCACACTTCGCCCGGCGGCATGCGGTCGAGTATCAGGCCGATCAGACGGATTGATTCAAATACTTCCTCGAAGCGCACGGTGACGCGCGCCGCCACATCGCCGTTGCGATGGGTCGCCATATGCACGTCGAGCTGGTCGTAGGGCGCGCACGGATACTGGGCGCGCAAATCCCACGCCTGCCCGCTGGCGCGACCGGGCAGCCCGGTCAGTCCCAGCTTGGCGGCAAGCGCCGGTTTAACCCGACCGGTGGTGAGAAAGCGATCCTGCACGCCGGCATGTTCGTCGTAAATGTTTTTCAGGATATGCACTTCGTCTTTCAGCGTCGCCAACTGTTGCGCCAAACGGCGCGCGCGGTTGCTGCCTATGTTGCAGGCGACGCCGCCGGGGACGATCTTGTCCATCAGGTAACGGTGGCCGAACATATCCTGGTGGAGCCGCAGCATGTCTTCCTTAAGACGCCAAAACTGGGCGAAGCCGAACGCCAGCGCAACATCGTTGCCGAGATAGCCGAGATCGCCGAGGTGGTTGTGGATGCGTTCCAATTCCAGGAACAGCGCGCGCAACCACAGCGCGCGCGACGGCGGGGTGAATCCGACCAGGCTTTCCAGCGCCATTGCGTAGGCCCAACTGTTGGCCACCGTGCTGTCGCCGCTCAGGCGTCCGGCCAGTGCGGCGCCCTCCAGTGGCGTCAGGCTCTCGAAGCGTTTTTCGATGCCCTTGTGCTTGTAGCCGAAACGCTGCTCCAGGCGCAACACGCGTTCGCCGATGATGGAAAAGCGAAAGTGGCCGGGTTCTATAGTGCCGGCATGCACCGGGCCGACCGGTATTTCGTGGACGCCATCGCCTTCCACCAGGACGAACGGATAGGCGTCGGGTTCCGCCGGGCTGAGGTGTTGGCCGTCGAAATCCTTGCGCAGTGGATAGCAACCCTCGCGCCATGCGCCGTGACGCAGCCATTTGCGACTATCAATTGCGCCTGCCGCCTGAATGCCGAGCAGGTCATGGACGGCGCGCTGCATACGGTTGGCGGCGGGAAACAGGTCGCTGATGTCGGGAAAGCTTAAGTGCCCGTCGGGAAGATTCAGTTGCAGTGCATACAAGCCGGGCTGGGCGGCAAGCGCGACATGCAGCGCAAAATGCCCGCCGCGCATGCGCTCGTCGCTCCCCCACAGCGCCATCAGCCGCCCACCCTGATTATGTACGCGCTCGCACAGTTTGCGGTACTGCTGCGCCGCAACCGTGCCGCGCCAGATCGGCATCGCGCTGTGCAGCGCTTGCAGGGTGACGCCTATGTCGTTGAATTCGATGGTCATAGATTTACTTTTGAACGTGAGGGGTGAGAGGGTGAGGGGTGAGGCGTACTGTGCAGTGCTTGCAGAGTGACGCCTTGAACGTAAGGGGTAAGAGGGTGAGGGGTGAGGCGTTAAGACACATCCCCCTTACGCCTCACCCCTCACAACATTCATCCTATCAATTTCGCCGCCTGTCGATACCAGTCCGCCAAATAAGGCGGAATATACAGCCCCAGCATCAGCACCAGCCCCAGATGCACGAACACCGGAATCAGCGCGGGTGGGTGCGGCAGCTTGGGGCTATCCGATTCGCCGAACACCATGGGCTGCACTTTGCTGAAAATCGCGGAAAAAGCCACGCCCAGCGCAACCAGCAGGAATGGCGTGGTCCAGGGATAAGCGTGCATCGCGGTGGTAATAATCAGGAATTCGCTGGCGAACACGCCGAACGGCGGCATGCCGAGTATCGCCAACGCGCCTATGGTCAGCCCCCAGCCGACCGGCGGCGTGTGACGGATCAGCCCGCGGATCTCGCTCATGACCTGGGTGCCGGCGTTCTGCGCGGCGTGGCCGACGGCGAAGAATATCGCCGACTTGGTGAGCGAATGCACGGTCATGTGCAACATCCCGGCAAAGGTCGCCACCGGCCCGCCCATGCCGAACGCGAAAGTCATCAGCCCCATGTGTTCGATGGAGGAATAGGCGAACATGCGCTTCACGTCTTTCTGGCGCGACAGGAAAAAGGCGGCCATCACCACCGATAGCAGGCCAAAGCCCATCATCAGGTTGCCGGCGAAATGGCTCTCCAGCGCGCCGTCCACCAGTACCTTGGTGCGCACCACGGCATACAGCGCGACATTCAGCAGCAGGCCGGAGAGCACCGCCGACACCGGCGTCGGGCCTTCCGCATGGGCGTCCGGCAGCCAGTTGTGCAGCGGCGCCAAGCCGATTTTGGTGCCGTATCCGACCAGCAGGAAGACGAAGGCAAGCGACAGCACGGTTGGCTCCAGATCGCCCTTGACATCGGCGAGGTGCGTCCACAGCAGCGCCGTGCCGCCGGCGCCGAGCACTTTTTCCGCCGCGAAATACAAGAGTATTGTGCCGAACAGCGCCTGGGCGATGCCCACGCCGCACAGGATGAAATATTTCCACGCCGCTTCCAGGCTGGCCGGGGTGCGGTATAGCGACACCAGCAGCACGGTGGTGAGCGTCGCGGCCTCCATCGCCACCCACAGGATGCCGAGGTTATTGGTCAGCAAGGCCACCAGCATGGTGCAGGTGAATAGTTGGTACATGCTGTAATACAGGCGCAAGCGGGGAATAGTGAGCTTGCCGTGATGCTGCTCGATCAGCATGTAGGGGCGCGAGAACATCGCCGTGGTGAAGGCGACGAACGCGGTCAACGCCACCAGGAACACATTGAACGGATCGACGAAAAACTGCTCGTCCAGCGCCAGCATGGGACCGCCGTTGATTACGCGCACGGTCAGCCAAGCCGAGGCGAGGAAAGTGGCGAAGCTCATCCATGTGTTCAACCCCGCCGCATAACGGCGATGCCCGAACAGCGCCAGCACGATGCCGCCAAGGAGAGGGATAATCAGCACCAGAAAGATTTCCACCCTATTCTTCCTTCAGTTTTTCCATATGCTTACCTCGTTACCTCGTTCCCACGCGCCGCGCTCATCGTTACACACATCTTTTCAATCATTTGATTACAGGCAGAAAAGATGGGGTGCAGCGTTCTCTCCCCGGAAAGCGGGAGGGTTAGGGTGGGGATGGGGTGGAAGACGCAGGCAACAATGTAAGATATTGTTTAGCCTGTGTCGTTCTACCCCATCCCCCTCCCAGTTGCCTTACAAGGGTAGGTTTTTGATAAAAGCTCATTATCCTAAACCGGACAATTGCGAACCAAAAAATATACTCACGCGAAGCCGCGAAGACGCGAAGAAAAACCAATACAGGTTTGGTTTTTTTCGCGTCTTCGCGTGAGAAATTCTTCCCACATGAACACAAAATGCATGACAAAGCTGTTTAAAACCACCATGTTATACATCATGACAAGCGGTCAACTGAGCTTTTATCAAAAACCTACCCTTGTAAGCTCCCAGTTGCCCCCTCGCTACGCTCTCCCCCTTGAATGGGGAGGGGCTTCCCGCTCCGACTTGTGTGTAACGCTGAGCGCAGCGCGTGGGAACGAGAGCGTAATGGTTTATTCGTTGCGAAATACTTTACGGCAGTTTCAATATTGCTGCCAAGCTGCTCTACAAATGGTAGATTTTTTATTATGAATGTAAACCGCTCCTGCATCAGCCGTCGGCGTTAATCTTGGTGATCAGCGCCTGCAACACCTGCGCCGCATATTCGTTGCTCACCTGGCAAGTGCCGGCGTTGGCATGGCCGCCGCCGCTGTATTCCAGCATCAGTTCGCCGATATTGGTTTTCGAGCTGCGGTTCAGGATCGATTTGCCGGTGGCGAACACTGTGTTCTGGTTTTTCAGCCCCCACAGCACATGGATGGAAATGTTGGTGTCCGGGAACAGCGCATAGATCATGAAGCGGTTGCCAGCGTAGATGATGTTCTCGTTGCGCAGGTCCAGCACCACCAGGTTGTTGTGTATCGTCGAACAGCGCTTGAGCTGATCCTTAAATTTTTCCTCGTGCTCGAAATACAGGTCCACACGCTCTTTCACGTCCGGCAGATGCATGATCTGGTCGATGGTGTGGTTCTTGCAGTAATCGATCAAATCCATCATCAACTGGTAGTTGGAAACGCGGAAATCGCGGAAGCGCCCCAGGCCGGTGCGCGCATCCATTAGAAAATTAAGCAGCACCCAGCCGCTGGGGTGGATGATTTCCTCGCGGTTGAACTGGGCGGCATCGCCCTTGTCCACTGCCGCCATCATTTCGTCCCACTCGGCGGGGAACGCCTTGCTGCCGCCGAAGTGGTCGAACACCACGCGCGCCGCCGACGGCGCTTCCGGGTGGATGATATGGTTGGGACGTTCGCCGATATTGCGTATGGTTTCCGATTCGTGGTGGTCAAGCGCCAAATGTACGCCCGGCACAAAGGGCAGGTTGGTGGTAATGTCGTTGTCGCAGATATCTATCTTGCCGTCCTGCATGTCCTTGGGATGGACGAACTTGATGTCGTCTATCATATTCAGGTGCTTCAACAACACCGCGCACACCAGCCCGTCGAAATCGCTGCGCGTCACCAGCCGGAATTTTTTCGCTTCTGACATAGCCACCTCTGAAAAATGGAAGGGAGTTTTCCGGCTATTTTACAGGACAGCGGGCGGTTTTGTATCGTTATGTACAGCTTTCTTCCGATACAAATATGTTTTCTTCCGGTGAATCGGGTTTTTAACAATTGTCGCTTCCTGTTTGTACTGTACGTCGTATCGCCTATACTTGCGGCGATAAATTGGTGAAACCGTAAGTTAGCCAGCACCGCGCCGGACGCTATTATTTTTTTGAAAAACAGAGGCTGGAAACTAGTAAAATCGATGCTACGCGCCGACAAAGCCCCTGGCCTCCAGCCCTCAAAATATGCCTAAACACCGCCCCAAATATCTCAACCTGTTCACCATCAAGCTGCCCCTGCCGGGGGTGGTTTCCATTTTGCACCGCATCAGCGGGGTATTGCTGTTCCTGTTTATCCCGTTCGCGCTCTATCTGCTGCAACTCTCGCTGGCGTCGGAGGAAGGCTTCGAGGCGGCCAAACGGGTGTTGAGCGGCGGCTTTGCAAAGCTTGTCCTGCTCGGGCTGGCGTGGGCTTTGCTCCATCACTTCTTCGCCGGCCTGCGCTATCTGGCGATGGATCTGCACTTTTGCATAGACCTGTCGCAAACGCGCCGCGCCTGCATGGCGATAATGGCGACCAGCCTGGGTTTGACGCTACTGCTGGGGGTATGGCTATGGTAAAGCGCGTTATCACCGGCGCCCATTACGGCTTGCGTGATTGGCTGATGCAACGCATCACCGCTGTGGTGATGGCGCTATATCTGTTGGTTTTCGCATTTTTCCTGCTCACGCACCTGCCGCTACGCTATGCCGATTGGCACGATTTCTTCGGTTGCCAGGCGGTGCGTCTGGCAACTCTCCTGTTCCTGCTAAGCCTATACTTACATGCTTGGGTCGGCGTGCGCGATGTCTGCATGGATTACCTCGGCCATGTGATCGTCCGGCTTGCGGCGCAAGTGCTGGCGATACTCGCGCTGACCGCTTATGCCGCCTGGAGCGTCCAGATTTTGTGGGGTGTCAAATAAGGCGCCCGCAATACGTAGTTGATTTCGGGCAAGAACTGGATGCACAACATTTGTGCTGATTTGCAAATGTGCCGGAAGTTGCGAAGCTGCGGAATTCTCCTGTGATGTTTGCTAATCGCTCGCTTACACCGATTCAATTTGATGGTCGAGAGCAATCAGCATGCATTTCTGAAATTATTGAACCTAGAAACCTCCGTTGAACGGGCTGGAGTGTGCGGTTTTCCGGGTGCAGGGCATACCCGACGGCCTTACGGCCTGGGCACAAGAGGCGCAACGACGCGCAATGGTCGTTCCATTGCCTTC
>JBAYVP010000094.1:0-15741 GCA_041674485.1 Sulfuricellaceae bacterium | reverse complement strand
TTCGGCTTTGAGTCGTGCAGTTCCCATAACGAGACTGTAACTCATTCAGTCACATCGGTCCATGGGTATCGGCGTCATGGGTATTCGCGGTATGGGGGACGGGTTTACCGAATATTTACTTTACCATGCTCAATCGGGCGATACGGATTGACGAGTTGCGCATTCCGCCCAATAACCGGCTGGAGAAGCTGTCCGGCGACCGCGTCGGGCAATGGCGCATCCGCATCAACGATCAATGGCGGGTGTGTTTCGAATGGCTGGACGGCGCGCCTTGGCGCGTCGAGATCGCCGATTACCACTAAAGGAAACCGCACCATGACCGATTTCATTAACGGAATGCGCCCTATCCATCCCGGCGAAGTGTTGCGCGAGGAGTTCCTGATTCCATTCGGGTTGTCGGCGCACGCGCTGGCAATCGCTTTGCAGGTTCCCGCGCCGCGCATCAACGACATCGTGCGCGAGCGCCGCGCGGTCACGCCCGATACGGCCTTGCGCCTGTCGGCTTATTTTGGGGTGAGCGCGGAATTTTGGATGGGACTGCAAACGGATTACGACATGGCGAAGGCGCGCGTCGCTTTGCGCGATACGCTGGAGCATATCCACATGTTCGAGCCGGCACACGCTTAATGCCTTCTCGCGGGGGAATTTGCACCCGATGGTAAAGTGCTGAGGCTACATTCTATACGAAGTTTCGATGTCTGGTTTTTTTCTTGGCACAGCTACTGCCCGCAACCTACGCAACGTCTAAACGCCGGTTCCGATTTCTTGCCCCCCGTTCTTGACTCAATAGCCCGTTTCACATTTGCCTTGCAAATATCGGGCGAGTATCATGTTACCTTATTTGTTGTTTTGGAGTGACATCGTGCATATTTCTACTGGAACACCCGAGAAGGTCAAGAGACACCGTGAACGGATGCGCACGGCGGGAATGAAGACAATTCAACTTTGGGTGCCGGATACCAAACTCCCCACATTTGTGGAAGAATGTCATAGGCAATCCATGCTGGTCGCGGATTTCGACCGTAAGGATACCGATTTGATGGATTTCATGGATGCCGCTTTGGAAGACCTCGAAGGTTGGAGCGCATGAACCGAGGGGATATTGTGACCGTCGCCATGCAAGGCGACTTCGGCAAACCGCGCCCAGCGTTGATTATCCAGTCTGATGCATTCAACGAAACCCATGCAACAGTGACGGTGCTGCCGATGTCCAGCATGATTGTCGATGCCCCCTTGTTTAGAATCACGGTAGCACCGACATCGGAAAACGGCCTGAAAACAATTTGCCAAATTCAGGTGGACAAGATCATGAGCGTTCGGCGCGAGAAGATCGGCGCGGTATTCGGCAGGCTTGACGTAAACATGCGGATGCGCGTGAACCGCGCCTTGGCCGTGTGGATGGGAATCGCATAAGCTGCGTAGTGGAAATGTTGGGTTAACAATAAAACCGTTAACCCAATCTATGCAACTTGATCCACATTGAGTTGCAGCCACAATTCCAGCAGCGCCAGATGCCACAATTTGTTGCCGCGTATCGGGGTGAAGTGCGCTTCCGGTTCGGCCAGCAGTTTTTCGACGTATGCGCGGCGGAACAGGCCGCGCGTGCGGCAGGCGTCCGAATCGAGGATGGCGCGCATGAATTCGAGGAATTCGCCGCGCACATGTTTGAGCGCGGGCAGCGGGAAATAGCCTTTGGGGCGGTCTATCACCGCGTCCGGAACCAGTCCGCGCGCGAGTGATTTGAGCGGGAATTTGCCGCCTTCCTTCAGTTTCAGTTCCGGCGGCATGCGCGCCGCCAGTTCCACCAGTTCGTGGTCCAGGAATGGCACGCGCGCTTCCAGCCCCCACGCCATGGTCATGTTGTCCACGCGCTTGACCGGGTCGTCCACGATTAGGGTGGTGGCGTCGAAGCGCATTACGCTGTCGAGGAAGCTGTCGGCGTCGGGGCGGGATAGATGCGCTTTGACGAGTTCCGCAGTGACATCGGCGCAGGCGTAGGCGTCGGTGACGGTTTCCAGGTATTCGCTGTGGCTGCGGTCGAAATAGTGTTTGCGGAAGCGTTTGAGGTCGTTGCCGTGCTCCGCTTCCATCAGCGGATACCAGAAGTAGCCGCCGAAAACTTCGTCCGCGCCCTGGCCGGACAGCACCACTTTTACTTCGTCCGCCACGCGTTCGCCAAGCAGGTAAAACGCTACCGCGTCCTGCCCCACCATGGGTTCGGACATGTTGACCACCGCTTCCGGCAGGCGTTTCAGCACTTCGGCGTTGGGGATGACGTATTTGTGGTGGCGGGTCTTGAAACGCGCGACGACTTGGTCGGAATATTCGAATTCGTCGGCCTTTTCCGCGCCTTCTCCGACATCTTCGAAGCCGATGGAAAAAGTCAGCAGGTTTTCTGCGTGATCGGCCAGCAAGGCGACCAGCAGGCTGGAATCCAGCCCCCCGGACAGCAATACGCCGACCGGCACGTCCGAGGCGAGGCGGTGGCGTTCCACCGCGCGCGCAAGCACATGGCGGGTCGCCGCGATCCAGTCCTGTTCGGATAGCGGCTGCGCGGGGCGGGTGGCATTCAGGCGCCAGTAAACGCGCTGGGAAAATTTGCCGTCTCCCCCCAGCGTCAGCGTGGTGGCCGGCGCGAGTTTTTTCACGCCGTTAAGCAGCGTGAGCGGCGCCGGCACGACGCCATGCAGGGTGAGGTGGTGGTGTAGTGCGACCGGGTTGATGCCGGTATCCACCCCGCCTGCCGCGATTAGCGCCTGCATGGTGGAGGCGAAGCGCAGTTTCGTGCCTTCGAGTTGGTAATAAAGCGGTTTGATGCCGAAACGGTCGCGCGCCAGGAACAGGCTGCGGTGACGCATATCCCAGACCGCAAAGGCGAACATGCCGAAAAAGCGCTCCACGCACAGCTCGCCCCAGGCGTGGAAGGCCTTGAGGATCACTTCGCTGTCGCCTTCCGAGAAGAACTCGTAGCCCATTTCCGTTAGTTCGCTACGCAGTTCCCGGTAATTGTAGATGGTGCCGTTGAACACCAGCGCCAAGCGTAGCGCTTTGTCCACCATGGGCTGCTCCGCGTTGGCGGAAAGGTCGATAACCGCCAGCCGTCGATGGCCGAACGCCAGCGCGCCATCGTTGAAAGCGCCGCCGCTATCCGGCCCGCGCCGGGCGAGCTTGGCGGTCATGCGCGCCACCGCATCGAGATCGGGCGCAAGGTTGTCGAAACGCAGTTCACCGCAAATGCCGCACATAATTCTGAAGCCTAAAGTTAAAGCTCTAAGGATACACCGGGAACAGTCTGTGACCAACGCAGGATCGGGAAAAACCGGTAGATTGAGAACAAGAGCGTTCAAGCACTGGAGCGGCTTTCCGCAAAAACACAATGACATGATGAGCAGGATGGGTTTTCTATCCTGTTCATCCTGTTCATCCTGTAAATCCTGTCTAAATGTCTGTTTGGTTCCGGCTAGTCCGGCTTAGGATAATCACCATCACCTCGTCTTGGTCGCGCTGGTCAGTTCGAACAGCATGGATGGCGAAGTCGATTTTAGGGTCATCGTTACGTCGTAGATGCCTGAACCCGGTGCATATACGTTGGCAAAGGTGACTGTTCCGGTGCCTGTATTGAATACCGCCCCGTTGTAGGTGCTGGATTTTTCAACAAGTTGGCCGCGGATTTCGCCTGCCGGGAAAGCGGCGCTATGTATGTTGAAATACCATTTTCCGGCCAGCAGGTCGCTTTCCTGGCTGGGGGTGAGCGTTACGCTGCCCCCCATTTTCCCGGTATTTGTGCTTGGTAGGGTGACGCCGATTTGCGCTCCGGCATTTTCCCCAATGGCGGCTGGCCCATGAAAATGCGAAACGGAAACGACATTGCCCGATTTAAGTTGCCAGTTGACCACATAAGTCAGCGTTTTGGTGGTGGAATCGTAGAGTGCATTGAGCCAGCCTTTGCCGTCGCTCTGCGGCGCGGGGGATTGTTGTTCCGGTGTCAGGGCGACATCCGGGAAGGCGTAAATATCGGCCAGCGTCGTGGAACTGCCGAGCATGGCGAATGAGATGGCGGCCAGCGTATGAATAAGGGTGCGCATGATTTTCTCCTACTGTTTTACTTGGAATTACAATCGTAGTTCATCTGCGGCAAATAACAACCCGACGCTTACCGGATGGACTCCCCGCTTCCAACCCCTAGTCCCAGACCGCTAATAATGCGATGATTACGCCTTTCGGCTACCCTCTCTCAACATGACGGCAAAGATACTCGACGGCAAAGGCACGGCAGACCAAATTCTCAACACTATCCGCCGCCAGGTGGAGGAACGGATCAAAGCCGGCAAGCGGGCGCCGGGATTGGCGGTGATTCTGGTCGGCGACAATCCCGCTTCTTCCATTTATGTGCGCAATAAACGGCGCTCTTGCGAAATTGCCGGCGTGCATTCGGTATCCGTCGATTTGCCGGCCACGACGACGCAGGAGGAATTGCTGGCGTGCATCGACCGGTTTAACGAGGATGCGGCTATCGACGGCATCCTGGTGCAGTTGCCCTTGCCCGGACATATCGATAGCGAAACCGTGATTGAACGCATTCACCCGGATAAGGATGTCGATGGTTTTCACCCCTACAACGTGGGACGCCTGGCATTGCGCATGCCCACCTTGCGCCCCTGCACGCCGTTCGGCGTAATGACTTTGCTGCAACTGACCGGCGAGGATTTGCGCGGCAAGAATGCGTTGGTGGTCGGCGCTTCCAATATCGTCGGTCGCCCGATGGGGCTGGAGTTGCTGCATGCCGACTGCACCGTCACCACCGCCCACAGCTTCACCCGCGATTTGCCGAGCTTCGTCCGTCAGGCGGAAATCCTGGTGGTGGCGATTGGCAACCCCAATTTCGTCAAGGGCGCATGGATCAAGGAAGGCGCCATCGTGATCGATGTCGGCATCAATCGCTTGCCCGACGGCAGGATTTGCGGCGATGTGGAATTCGAATCGGCCCGCCAACGGGCCTCATGGATTACCCCGGTGCCGGGCGGCGTCGGCCCGATGACCGTGGCGACATTGCTGGACAATACGCTGAAGGCGGTGGAAATACACGGGGGGTGATAGGGGCTTAGTCGTAGGGTGGATAAGCGAAGCGCATCCACCAAACCCGCGCGCAAAGCATATCTTCGAAAACAAATTTATCCTAAGAAACTACGCTGCCTCCCCCAATTACGTTTATGCCGATTCCATTCAATCCCACCGACATTGCCCGCGAGACGCTGAAGCAACTGGCTGCGCGGCGTATTGTCCCGACGCCGGAAAATTACCTGAAACTGTACAACGAAATTTCCGGCACGGTTTCCGCGCCGGTCGTTAGTATAGAGCCGATACTGCAAAAAGCGCTACGCGACGCCAAAGCGGAAAATCCGGCGCTGGGGCGCGATGTCGCCGGGTTGGAAAGCGCGTTGGCGGAACACGACTGGAAGGGGATAGAGTTGGGGATCAAAGCCTTGCTGCACAAGAAGCGGGGCGGGCAGGAGGTTCCCTGGTGCGATTTGATCCGCGATTTGCTCCGGGAATGGGAAACCAAGCGTAGCGGCCTGACGGCGCCACGCAAAAAGGAAGCGCTGGAGCATATCCTGATGCGTTTTTCTGCGGATTCCGATGTGTTGCACGAGAAATTGCAGGCGCTGGTGCATCGATGGATGGAGGCGCCGCTTGGGCAAAACGTCAATGCCGGCGACAACCAGCTTGAGCCTGCCGCCGCACCGGCCCCTCAGGGGGCGGCGCCGGAGGCGGAGACGCCGCTACAGTCCAACAAGGTGATGGCGGAATCCTTGCGGGAATTGATGGCGCAGGTGCTGGAGAAGGGCATGGCGGCGCGTTTGACCCAGTTCCCGGATTTGCTGGCCGAGACGCGCAGGCTCGCGCAAATGGCGCGCGCCGCCAACCATGCCGCAGCCGTCGAAAAGCTTACCAGGGAATTCAAGCAATTTTGGTTCCAGCTTGAACTGCGCGGCGAGGACGATGCGGTGCTGTTGGACGGGCTGATTAAGCTATTGCGGCTGTTGATCGACAACATTAACGAATTGGTGCTTGACGGCGACCAGTGGTTGCGCGGCCAGATCGCGACGGTGCAGGAGATCGTTTCGCACCCCCTGAGCAGCCGCATGTTGTTCGATGCCGAGCGCGGGCTGAAAGAGGTGATTTTCAAGCAGGGCACCCTGAAAGTCAGCCTGAACGAAGCCAAGACCACCTTAAGAGACATGATTGCCACATTCGTAAACCGGCTGGGCGAAATGTCCGACAGCACCGGCGGCTATCACGACAAGATCGAGGGATATGCGCAGAAACTGCGCCGCACCGAGGACATCAACCAGATGAACACCATTCTGGGAGACATCCTGCGCGACACCAAGAATATGCAGGTGGATATTAAGCGCACCCGCGACGAGCTGATCCAGGCGCGCAAGGAAGTTGAAACCGCCGAGAATAAGGTGCGCGAACTGGAAGTCGAGCTGGTGCAGGTCAGCGAGAAAGTGCGCGAGGATCAACTCACCGGCGCTCTCAACCGCCACGGCATGGAAGAAGCGTTCCACCGCGAGTTGTCCCATGCCGAACGCACCGGCTTGCCTTTCAGCGTGGCGTTGCTTGATCTGGATAATTTCAAGCGCCTTAACGACACCTATGGACACCAGGCGGGAGACGCCGCGTTGGTGCATTTAACCAAGGTCATCAAGGAAATCGTGCGACCGACCGACGAGGTGGCGCGCTATGGCGGCGAGGAATTCATTGTCATGATGCCGGACACCGATCTGCAAGGTGGCGTCCAGGTCATCACCCGCTTGCAGCGTGAGCTGACCAAACGTTTTTTCCTCCACAACAACGAACGCCTGCTGATAACCTTCAGCGCCGGGGTGGCATTGCGCACCCCCTCCGAGCCGCCGGATTCGATTATCGCCCGCGCCGATGCGGCAATGTACAAAGCCAAACTGGCAGGCAAGAACCGGGTTTTTCCGGCTGATGAAGCGTGAAAGGGGGAGGGGTGAGGCGTGAGGGGTGAGGCCGACACGTAGCGCCGCCTCTCGCCTCCCGCCTCACCCCTCCCGCCTCCCGCCTCACCCCTCCCGCCTCACCCCTCACTCCTTGCCGCCCTCGGCAATTCTTGCCGCAAGCTTTCCGCGCCACCCCTGAAATAGCGCGTTCTACCGTAGTTTTCTCCTTGGCACATTCCATGCTTTGCTTTATTACAAGAATATTTAGCAAATGGAGTTGCATCATGGCCAGTCATCTCGATAACGATTTCCGCTTCCTGCAGAATGCGCTGGATTTGCGGGCGTATCGTCAACAGACGCTGGCGTCCAATGTTGCCAATGCCGACACCCCGAATTACAAGGCGCGCGATTTCGATTTCGCTAAGGAATTGACGCGCGCGGTGGATGGACGGGGCAACAGGATCGAGTTGAAAACCACTTCGGCACGCCATTTGCTGCCGAAACAGGATAATCCGCTGGGCGTCGAATTGCTCTATCGCTCATCGGTGCAACCCAGCATCGACGGCAATACGGTGGATATGGACATCGAGCGCGCGCAGTTCACGGATAACGCGATTCACTACCAGTTCAACCTGGATCGCATTTCCGGCAAGGTCAAGAACTTGCTTACCGCCATTCAAGGTCAATAATCATGTCGCTCTCTAATGTATTCAGCATCGCCGGTTCGGCCATGACGGCGCAGTCGCTGCGCTTGAACACGACGGCAAGCAACATGGCCAACGCCGATAGCGTGACAAGTTCCACCGGCCAGCCATACCGTGCCAAGCAGGTGATATTTTCCGCCGAGAACGTCGGCGTCCCGATGCAGAGCGCGGTGGGCGTGAAGGTGAAATCGGTGATCGAAGACCCGTCGCCGTTGAAACTGGTGTACGACCCCAAGCATCCGCTGGCCGATGCCAAGGGCTATGTGGCGATGCCCAACGTGAACGTGGTGGAGGAAATGGTCAACATGCTTTCCGCTTCGCGCTCCTACCAGACCAACGTGGATATGGCAAACACCGCCAAAACCCTTTTGCTGAAAACGCTGACCATGGGGCAGTGAGACAGTGCTGAGTCCTGAGTGCTGAGTGCCGAGTAAAACCTTCGCACATCCACTCGGGACTCAGCACTCAAAACTCAGCACTGTTTATTTAGGAGATGGAAATGACAACAACGACCGATGTCCAGTCTACAACGAACAGCATAAACACAAGCACTTCCAAAACATCGGCCAATTCGGCGAAAAGCACTGAAGACCGTTTTCTCAAGCTGCTGGTGGCGCAGATGCAAAACCAGGACCCGCTCAACCCGCTCGACAATGCCCAAGTGACCTCGCAAATGGCGCAGTTGAGCACGGTGACCGGTATCGAGAAACTCAATGCCACGCTGGGAACGATGTCCCAGAGTTTCATTTCCAGCCAGTCAATGCAGGCGGCGACCATGATAGGACATAGCGTGTTGGCGCAAGGGTCCGACCTGGATTTGAAAGATGGCGCGGCAAGTGCAGGCGGTGTCGATTTGCAGGGCGCCGCCGATAAGCTGGTGGTGGATATCAAGAACAGCGCCGGAAAAGTGGTGCGTAGCATCGACTTGGATGCCCAAAAGAGCGCCGGGACAGTGTCGTTCCAGTGGGACGGAAAAACGGATGATGGCTTGGTGGCGCCGGATGGGAAGTACACTTTTAGCGTCACGGCGACACAAGAGTCGGAAAAAGTGACGGCGAACCCACTTACGCAGGCCAAGGTGCTTAGCGTCAATCTCGGCGCATCGGGGGTCAGTTTGAATTTAGAGGGTTTGGGCGCAGTCGATGCGGCCAATGTCAAACAAATATTTTAATATTAAGGGGCTATCATGAGCTTTGGACAAGGTTTGAGCGGGCTGAATGCATCTTCCAAGAATCTGGATGTGATCGGCAACAATATCGCCAATTCGGCCACCGTGGGTTTCAAAGGCTCGCAAGCACAGTTTGCCGACATTTATGCAGCTTCGCTTTCGGGCGCAGGCAGCAACGCAATCGGTATCGGCACCAAACTGGCCGCCGTGGCACAGCAGTTCAACCAGGGCAACGTCACTACCACCAACAATCCGCTGGACGTGGCAATCAACGGCAACGGCATGTTTGCCATGAGCAACAACGGCTCAATCAGCTACACCCGCAACGGCCAGTTCCAACTGGACAAGAACGGGGTCATCGTCGGCAACACCGGCTTGCACCTGCAAGGTTATCCCGCCGACAAGAAAGGGGTTATAGGTCCGGTGGTGGGCGATCTCAAAATCGACATGTCGGACCAGAGTCCGATTCCGACTTCGAAAATGAGCATAACCGCCAATCTCGATTCACGCCAAGCCGTTCCGAAAACGCTTTTCCCAGGAGGCGCTGCGGCTCCCTCACTGACGGAGGTGGCGCCGGCGACCGTGCCGCCCAGCTATATACCGCCGGATCCTTCTTCGTATAACGAATCGACCTCGATCTCGGTGTACGACAGCCTGGGCAACTCCCATGTAGCCAGCCTGTATTTCTGCAAGGAAGCGGCTACGCCAAATACATGGAGTGTCTATATGACCATGGACAACGGGCAAAATACCGCAGCCACGCCAGGCGCAACGTTTAATATGGGGACATTGGCATTCGATGAATCCGGCAAGCTGACTGCGAGCAACACCGGCGGCGGGGTTACAACCCTTGATCCCCAGGGTTTGGATCCACTAGGAATGCTCTACCTTCCCGCCGATAACAGCGGCATCACTTGGGATGCTTCGTTGGGAATTACCCAGCCGCAATTGATGAAGATGGACTTCAGCAAAGTCACCCAATTCGGCAGTAAATACAGTGTGACCGCGTTGAACCAGGACGGCAATGCGTCGGGCAGCCTGAGCGGTTTTCACATCGATCAGGAAGGAATGATCCAGGGGCGCTACTCCAATGGCGCAACCAAAAACCTGGGGCAAGTTGCGTTGACGACTTTTGCCAATCTGCAAGGCCTGCAACCGATAGGCAACAACCAGTGGCTGGAAACGCCGGAATCCGGCGTGCATGTCACCGGCAAAGCGGGCAGCGGCAAATTCGGCGTATTGCAGTCGTCGGCCACGGAAGATTCCAATGTCGATCTGACTCAGGAACTGGTCGGCATGATTTCGGCGCAACGCTCCTACCAGGCTAACGCGCAGACCATCAAGACCCAGGATCAGGTCATGCAAACCATAGTGAACTTGCGCTAATGGGTAATGGGTGATGGGATAGGGGGCGATAAAATGGATTTCTGGATAAACGGTGAAAGTAGCGATGGTTTTACCCATCACGCATCACCCATCGCCCATCACAAGGAATAGCCATGGATAAAATGATCTACATCGCCATGACCGGCGCCAAGCATACGATGTGGCAGCAGGCATCGACGGCGCACAATCTGGCGAATTCGACAACCACCGCCTACAAGGCCGAGGCCAACGCCTTTCGCGCCTTGCCGGTGTTCGGCGACGGCGCGAAGACCCGTACCTTCGTGGTGGATTCGACGATAGGCGCGGACCTGACCGAAGGAGCGCTCCAGCAAACCGGTCGCGATTTGGACGTAGCAGTGCAGGGCAAGGGCTGGATCGCGGTGCAGGCGGAAGACGGCAGCGAAGCGTACACCCGCAACGGCAGCCTGACGGTGGGCGCGAACGGTCAATTGCAGACGCGCACCGGCCAAATGGTGTTGGGCGATGCCGGCCCGCTCGCGATTCCGCCCGACGTGCGCATTACTATCGGGCGTGACGGCACGATTTCAGTGATTCCCGACGGCGGAACTTTGACGGCGGTCGCATCGCTAGGCCGCATCAAGCTGGTCAACCCGGCGGATGCGGATCTGGTGAAAGGCACGGACGGCTTGTTCCGCCAGAAAAACGGCGCACCCGCCGAAACCGATGCCCGCGTCAATGTAATCGGCGGAGCGCTGGAAGGCAGCAACGTCAATGTAGTGGATTCGATGGTCAGCATGATTAGCCTGGCGCGCCAATTCGACATGCAAGTCAAACTCTTGCAAAGCGCCGACGCAAACGCGAAACAAGCCAGTCAACTTATGAACCTGAACGCTTAAGGATAGAAATAAAATGGTACGCTCACTATGGATTTCCAAGACCGGCCTTGAAGCGCAGCAATTGCACATGGACGTAATTTCCAACAATATGGCCAACGTCGGCACCACCGGCTTCAAGAAATCGCGCGCCATATTCCAGGATTTACTGTATCAGATCGAACGCCAGCCGGGTGCGCAGTCCACCCAGCAGACCCAATTGCCTTCCGGCCTGCAACTGGGCACCGGCGTGAACCCGGTGGCGACGGAGCGCATGCATTTGCAGGGCAACCTGGAAAAAACCGGCAATCCGCTCGACGTGGCGATCAACGGCAAGGGCTTTTTTCAGATATTGATGCCGGACGGCACCACCGGCTATACTCGCGACGGCTCGTTCCAACTGGATAATCAGGGACAACTGGTGACCGCCAGCGGATTTACCGTGCAGCCCGCCCTGACCATCCCGGCGGACGCGCAAAGCGTGACTATCGGGCGCGACGGCACGGTATCGATAACCCAGCCGGGGAACGCTGCGGCGCAACAGATCGGCAGCCTCCAATTGGCCAACTTCATCAACCCCGCCGGATTGCAAAGTTTGGGCGAAAACCTGTACGCTGAAACCGCAGCTTCCGGCGCGCCGGCGGCCAACGCGCCGGGAAGCAACGGCCTGGGACTGCTCAACCAATCCTACGTCGAGACATCCAACGTCAATGTGGTCGAGGAGCTGGTGAACATGATCCAGACGCAACGCGCCTACGAACTGAATTCCAAGGCGGTATCGACCTCGGATCAGATGTTGCAGAAACTGACACAACTATAACTTGAGTGCTGAGTTCCGAGTGCTGAGTGCTGAGTAAGGCATTCACTCAGCACTCGGAACTCGGAACTCAGCACTCGGAACTCGGAACTCAGCACTCAGCACTCAGCACTCGGAACTCAGCACTCAATAGGAGGTAAGTAAAATGATCAGCCTGATAAACAAGGATTATGCGAACAAGCAATACCTCATGCCTAGGAGCAATTTGCCGAACGTCGGCAAGCTCAGGATGAGCGCCTTGATGCTGCTGGTGTTGTCGGGGTGCGCAGTGGCGCCGTCCACTTCCATTCAACAGCCCATGACGGCGCGTCCGCAGCCCGTGTCGGCGCCGCTGGTGGGCAATGGCTCGATATACCAGGCCGGCTACGGCAAACTGTTCCTGTTCGAAGATCGGCGCGCGCGCAGCATAGGCGATACACTGACGATAGCGATCAACGAAAAAGACAGCAGCAGCACATCAACAAGCTCCACCGACGCGCATAGCGGCAAATCGACCCTGGCGCTATCACCCGGTCTGTTAGGCATAACGAAGGGGAGTTTGAACGGTTTGCAAGGCACCAATACTTCCGACACCAGCTACAAAGACAGCGCGGCAAATGCCAACACCAACACGATCTCCGGCGCCCTGACCGTTACGGTGATCGACATCCTGTCAAATGGCAACCTCGTGGTCAGCGGCGAAAAACAAGTGGCGATAGGCGAAAAGACCAATTTCGTGCGTCTTTCCGGCGTAGTCAACCCGAACAATATTAACGCATCCAATACGGTGAATTCTTCGAATCTGGCGGATGCGCGCATCGAGTTCAAGGACAGCACCTCCATCGACGGCGCCAAACTCACCAGCATGTTGGCGCGGTTTTTCCTGAGCGTGGCATTCTAGTTTAGGGGATGAAAATGACTGGCTTACTCTTCGATGGCACAGCTAAAAAATGGTTTTGCGCCATGCTGTTGGCGTGCCTACCCGCGCTGCCTGCCCATGCCGACCGCATCAAGGACCTCGCCTCCATACAAGGGGTGCGCAGCAACCAACTGGTCGGCTACGGCATCGTCGTCGGCCTGGACGGCAGCGGCGACCAGACCACCCAGACCCCCTTCACCGTGCAAAGCATCGTGAGCATGTTGAGCCAGTTAGGCGTAAACCTGCCGCCCGGCACCAACCTGCAACTCAAGAACGCGGCAGCGGTGACCGTTACGGCCTCCCTGCCGCCGTTCGCCAAGCCGGGGCAAACCATAGACATCACCGTATCCTCCATAGGCAACGCCAAAAGCCTGCGCGGCGGGACACTACTAATGGCCCCGCTCAAGGGCGCGGACGGCCAAGTCTATGCCATAGCGCAAGGCAACCTCCTGGTGGCGGGCACGGGTGCTGCAACAGGCGGCGCCGCCGCCCAAGTCAACCAGTTGAGCGTGGGGCGCATCGCCAACGGCGCAACCGTCGAGCGCGCGGTGGATACGCCGCTGGGGCAGGGCGAATTCGTATTCCTGGAATTGAACGGCAGCGATTTCACCACCGCGCAACGGGTGGTGCAGGCGATCAACCGCGCCATCGGCGAAGGCACGGCAGCGGCGCAGGACGGGCGGGTAGTGCGCGTCAAAGCGCCGCGCGACAGCAACCAGCGCGTGGGTTTCCTGGCGACGGTCGAAAACCTGCCGATCAATCCCGGCGAATCGGCGGCCAAAGTAATATTGAACGCCCGCACCGGTTCGGTGGTAATGAACCAGACGGTGAGCGTGGATGCCTGCTCCATCGCGCACGGCAACCTGGCCGTGACGATTTCCAGCGAAGCCCAGGACGGTCAAGCGGAACAGCCTGCCAAAACGGGAGCCAAGGCAGACAAAATTGGCATGGTGACGCTACCGCGCAGCGTATCGTTGGGCCAAGTCGTCAAAGCACTCAACGCCGTCGGCGCAACCCCGCAGGACTTGCTGGCGATCCTGCAAGCGATGAAATCGGCGGGCGCACTGCACGCGGAGTTGGAAATCATCTGATGCAGATTCACCCTAAATTCCGCAGATTAGCGCAGCTTTTCAAAGCGTTGCCGGCGAGTGTCGCATCCCCCATTCTGTTGGGCGACAATCCAGGATTACCTGTTGTTTAATCGGCGGAAATCTGCGTAATCTGCGGACAACTGAGTTTTTTAGCCGCTTACCTGACAAAGTCATAGCAATTTGTGACAAGAACCTATCGTAGATCAAGCACTGGAGCGGCTTTCCGCAAAAAAACAATGACAGGATGAACAGGATTTATAGGATGGGCTTCCTATCCTGTTCATCCTGTAAATCCTGTCTAAACATCTGTTTGGTTCCGGCAATTGTCCGGCTTAGGATAAACCATCATTTCCTCCGTTTCCAGCCACCGTAACCATGCTCTTTGGATATGCCGACAACAAGGCACCTCTTTAAGAAAATTATCGCAGTTGTACGCGATTGATGCGCTTCGTGCAGCAGCGCATTGGTTATCTATTAAAAATAGTGATAATCAAAAACCGTGTAAGTCAAGGAGTAGTTTCCGTTATAAAGCATGTTTCGGCAAGCGGTTCCCGGTGACACATCGGCATCGGCGATCCCCCAGCCGAGATAGATTTGGGTGTGCATCAACGAAGTTAAATCGGTGGGGGTAGGCACAATGGGAATATCGGTCAATTTTGTGAGAGGTCCTGAAAAATAGGCAGGCGCGGTTTCGCAAGAGGTAAAAATTGTCCAGGCGCCGACGTCGCTCATGAAATAGATATTACCGCCAAGCGCGAGTGGCAATAACGCAGCAATATAAACGCTCCCTTGGCGCCCTTGATCGCGCCCCGGCGGATAAAATTTGGCTTTGAAGGTTCGCGCGGTAATCGGGCCGGATATAACAACGTTATCATATAAAGAGCCGCAAAGCCCTGCAAATGCGGGACATGCTATGCCCCCCTTAAGCGTGAGTGTTTGTGCGCTTGTGCCGGAGCCGAGGTTGCTGTTTATCTTGTCTAGCGTATCCAAGCTGGCGCCACTCGTATCCGAGCCGCCAATTTTGATTGTCTGCCCCCCATAGATTGTCTGCTCCCCGTTGGACGAGTCTGCAAGTGTGGCTATAAGGTAGGAGATAATAATCTTGATCGGCCCTGTTTCCGAGTTTGAACCTGCCTTTAATTTGAATACGACATCCGCTATGTTCGTCCTCGAAGGCGCCGGATCGACGCTCAGGGTATTGTCCCCGATGATCGCGGAAGTGATTTCGGCATTATTACCCAGCCGATAAGCCTTTAGCGTGGCGGCAGATATGTCGAAAGAGGCAATTTGATCGAAGTCTGAACCAATAGCAATAAAGGCATTGGGTTTCAGCCCCCCAACATAGTTTTCAGTAATGGTGATCTTGGGAAGTAAAGCCCTATTGCCACCAACATAGACAGCGGTATCTGTACCGATAGTTGAAACGGTAGTCGCCATGGTGCTGCTTTGGATCGCAGCCGCCACTTCAAGCGCAAAGCCAAGGCTGGCGTAAAACATCCCGCAGCAAAACAAAATGACGGCACACCAGGAATGCTTTGAATTTGAGTTCATGTTTTTCCTAACGGTATCAAGCGCCCCGCAGTCAATACGGGACGCTCAAAAAGTCAGATTTCGGGATGCAGGCTCCGGTTGCGGAAATAGCGAATATTTTCGCAGTATACCAATTCTTATCGCTTATCAATATCAGACCACCTGATCTCAGGATAGATAAATCAATGGGTTATTGAATTTTGTCAGATTTATCTTGACCCGAAATTTGTAAACATTCGGTAAACCCGTAAGGAAAGCATCTTAACGCGCGCAGCTGCCCCGGAACTGCGGCACATTTTTGGCGACAGCTCAATTCCGAACGACGACACGACCACGCCACGCGATC
>JBAYVP010000093.1:0-15791 GCA_041674485.1 Sulfuricellaceae bacterium | reverse complement strand
CACGATGCGCTTAGCGAGTTGGTTCATATCTAGTCTGCTTGAGCGTTTAGGCATAGTGGCGGTAGTATAGCTGCTCATGCCCTGTAGTCAACGGGCGAGAATTTCAAACTGAGACACTACCAATCAATAAGTTACTTTTGCGCGGTGCAGCTTCTCAATAGCTCATAGCAAGACACCAGAAACAGCGGCTCCGCCCAACGAATCATTTACGATCAACGATTGCTTAACCGAATGCCGTGTGAATCCGCTCCTATAATCCTCTACGCTGGCTACTCAACCACCTTGATTCCTTCATTTTACGTTGCCTGGATTTTTTGAATCGAGAAAATCAAAGCTTTCAAGTTTCTTCTTCAACTCTGGGTCATGCGGGGTAAGGGTGAATGATCTTGTCAGGTAATTTTGCGCCGAGCGGGGATCAAGTGACACCAGCAATTCATAGTCCGCAGCCGCATCAAAAAACCTTGCCCGCAGCGAGTTGCTGATCCGGGCGTTGCTGGCGCCTGCCATGAACAGGCCGAGGGCATCTTGCCTGTTCAAGCATTTCGGCAAGTTGAGCAAATGCTCGTAAAGAAGACCCGGAAGTTCATGGTCTTTGGGCGCATACGGGGTATGTTCCAGGCGGTGCGCAAATTCGTCGACCCATTGCCGCTCGACCGGCCTTGCGGATGCGCATGCCCAAAAAATCAAGCTTTGATAGCCAAGCTTGAACGATGGATCTGCGTTTCCCGATTGCTGCAAATAAAACCGGATATTTAGCGCCCCCATGGGGTCGCCGGCATCCCCATAACCCGCCTTGATCAACGCGAGCGCTGCGGCATGATTGGCTCGGGCGGATTGCGGGTGGCGCGTGGCTTCGATTTGGGAGCTTAGCAGGGGATCTCTCATCTGCTCCGCGCGCAGCCAGGTAAATAATGAAACTATCAGCACAGCAGCAATTGCCAGCAGGCCGGTGGTCTGCGAACGATGGTCCATCCTCAGCTTCTGCAAGACCATCAGTGCCGCGTAACCCGCACCTGCAATCAGGCCGATCGAGGGCAAATAGTTGCGGTATTCGTGCGCTATTTCGAGCGGCAGAAAGGTGGATTCGAGAGCGTGGCCGACGAGGAACCATATCGCGGCAAAGCACAGCAGCGGCTGACGCTGCCGAAACCGCCAGATACCCGCAAGAACCGCCCCCCAGCCGAAGACCGCAAACAGCGTGGAGAGTGGCTGAAGCGGCCCCGCAGACAAAGTAAAGTCATCGAGATATAGCCCGAAAGCGGCGTAGTCAGGCAGAACAATCTGTGCCGCATAAAACCACAGCACCCGGGCTTCGGTCAGCAGGCGCTCAGTTAACGTAAACGGGCGCATCGCGTAGGCGGTTTCCAGCCAGCTCCCGCCAAGGTAGATCAGCATAGCCGCAGCAATGACCAACAACGAGAAAAGCGCGGCAGAAACCACCCACAATTCTCCGCGCTGCCATTCCTTGCGCGCAAGCGCAAGCGATGTAGGCCGTGTCAAGAGCGTGACCGCGAGGATGTAAAGCGGGAAAAGCAGCCCGGTTTCTTTGCTCAATACGGATAGCGGCCAGAACAGCAGCCAACCGGCGCACAGCCATGCCCAGTATTTGGCGTGGCGGTCGGGTGACGACACGGCTTGCAAATGGCTGATGAGCGCCAGCAACATGAACATCCCCGACAACAGGGTCATGCGCTGCACGGCCAGCATCACCGCCATAAAGTTGATCGGATGCACCAGCCAGATTGCCGCCACCCAGAGCGGCAGCCAAGCACGGTTTTTTGCGGAAAGCCGGTTCTCCGGCAAGGCGTCGAGCAGCAGCGCCACGAGCCAGGCTACGAGCAAGCCATTGAGGAGGTGAATAGCGAGATTAACGGCCTTGAACGCAAACGGGTCAAGACCGAAGAAATAATGGGTAAGCGCGAAGCTCAAAACGCTGACAGGACGACCCAGCGGGCCAGCAGACGGGCCGTCAAGGCCGGCGCGCAGCGCATCGAAGCTTAAAGTTTGCAGATGGATGGCGCTGTTCTCGACAATATTCGGGTTATCGTCGAAAAAAAACCCCCCTTGCAGCCCGGGGGTCATGACGGCCAGCACCAGCACCAGAATGGCGATCCAGGGTGCGGTTGCTTCCAGGATTTTGCGCGGATATCTCATTACTGACCCAAAAATAAGAAAGCCCCCGGAGCCAGCAGCTCCGGGGGCTTGTTGATGCCGATCTGATCAGCTATTAGCCCTTGCAGGAGCCTGGCAGATATTTAGCAGGCATAGTTCCCGGTGCGCAAACCCAATCCACTTGTCCGGTCGTTGCAACACCCGTGCCAGTCAATGTGACTGTCTTGCCCTGTGCATCGGTCGGCAGAACGTTGGTGGCTACCGTCGTCACAGTAATCACACCCACAGTGGCTGAAGTTTTGGTCCATCCAACGGAAGCGACAAATTTAGATGCCTGAGACTGAATACCCATCGAGTCCGCACTATCCTTCATTTCGCCCAGCGAAGCATAGGCCTCGGATGCCGCCGTACGTGCCGAGGAAGCGGCCAAAACTGCTTCGGAGAGTTTCGCGCGCACCGTGTAATCCTGATATGCCGGCAAGGCGACCGCAGCCAGAATGCCGATAATCGCGATAACGATCATCAGTTCAATCAGGGTAAAACCTTTTTGTATATTTTTCATGCTAATGCTCCTTTGAGTTAACTCTGTATAGCCATCCGACCAAGTTGGCAAACCACGCCAACGCAAGTCATTGGTTAACACACACAATGTGTGTTGCCGGTTTACGCCGCAAGAGTCATGCCAGATATCGTAAAGTTAAAGACCAAGGAACACCGGACAGACGTGCTGACGGGGATTTGCGCCGCGTGTCCCGTGATTCTTCATTGCTTGCACGGCGTATGGGACGCAACAAAACCAATCGATTAAAGTTCAAAATTCGTCACTTGACTGACGATTTTCGGCAGCTATTTGCCCCTTCTGTTGTCGGCGATCAAGTTGCCTTTGTACTTGCCAAAAGGCGCGCGGGTAGTCGCGCGCACCCGGCTGCCCTCCGTCACGCCCCAGCCAGCGGCTTTGAGCGCGGGGTCGATGTGTTCGGTACGTGTTTCGGCTTCGTTCATCAAACGCCTCGAATGAGTTTGCTGATTTCGTCTAACGCGGCACGGGGCGTAAGAATATGCAGCGTACCGAGCGGGTGCAGGCAAAGCAAATCATCATCGCCACTGACCAGCCGAGTCGCACCCGCTGCAAGGGCGGCATGCACAAAAGCATCGTCTTTCACATCGCGCGAATAAGATAGAATTGAAATGGTGGAAGAGACATCCACCCACAACGCGCTGGCATTCAGTTCATGCAGAATCTGATTTCTGCGCTCGATGGGCAAGTAGCGATCGAACTTGGGCTTCCAGATGCGTGATTCCAACTCAGCAAAGGTCACCCGCGAAAATACCAGCCGCCCCTCTGCCAGCAGTTTATCCACTAATTCAGCCGGCGCGCCACGCGGAGAAAGCGCCGCGCTCAACAGCACATTAGTATCGACAACGACTCGTGCAAAATCAGTCTGCACAGCCGATCAACTCTCGTCTACCAACAACGCTGCCAGCTTCTCTTCGGTCAAGCCTGCGGCGGTTGCGTACTCCGCGCTATCACGCATCGTTTTGCGCAAGCGATCCGCATAGAAAGCGCGCATCGCCTCATAATCCTGCGCACTCACCATCACCCCCACCACCCGATCATGACGCATCACCCGAACCGGTTCACGTTGAACCTTGTCGAGAAACTCCCCAAAACGGGTCTTGGCTTCGTTTGCTGTATAGGTTTGCATGGCATACCTCCGTTATTCATCAACAAGATACGCTCAATTTAACCGAATCGTTCGATTTGGTCAAACATTCCGTGCGGAAGCTGCTGACGCTGCGGCTGTTGTGTGAGAAAATTAACTTGTAAGCAACCCAATAGTTACCATGAAATTTCTGTTATCGACCCTACTGCTGTTCGCCCTTGTCCCCAACGCCAAGGGGGATATCTATACCCATACCGATGCCAGCGGGGTCGTTCACTTCAGCAATATTCGGGTGAGTAAAAACGACAAGGTTGCCGTTTCGGCGCAACGGGATGAAAGCAGATCCATGCAAGCATTCGAACGGGTTCAGGTCGGCCAGGCTGACCGCTACGCGCCGCTCGTGGAAGAAGCCGCTCAAACCTATCGCGTCGATGCGGCGCTGCTGCACGCGGTGATTTCGGCAGAGTCCGGCTATAACCCCGCCGCCGTTTCGCGCAAGGGCGCGGCAGGGCTCATGCAGCTCATGCCCGAAACCGCACGGCGCTACGGTGTCGAAAACAGTTTTGACCCGGCGCAGAATATTCGCGGTGGCGCGCAATACCTCGGCTATTTGCTGCAACTGTTCGGCAATAACACCGAACTGGCCCTGGCCGCCTACAACGCCGGAGAAAATGCCGTCATCCGCCACGGCTATAGCATCCCACCTTATCGCGAAACGCTGGGCTATGTGCCCAAGGTGCTGAAGCTGCAAAAAAATTACCGCTCGACTCTGTAGCTTCCCCGCCATGAGAATTCTTCTCGCCGACAAGGCTGGCGCTGTTGATTGGAAATCGCAACACCCTTTGGGATCGCCCGGCGAAGCCGTCACGGCGGATCGATAGGAGGCGTAACTGTCCAAGCACGACTCAAATGAACTGGTTCAGCCAGAATTCGGCATGGCCTTTGATTTGCTGCGCAAACAGCGGTTTGCAGAGGCGGCGGAGATGCTGGAGAGTTTGCTGCCACAAGCAACAAAACAACCAGAGATCTGGCACTGGCTGGGGTTTGTCCGCTGGAAACAAGGCAAGACCGGCGAAGCGCTGCTGTTGATGGAGCAGGCACTCGATGCGCAACCGGACAGCACGACCTTCCTGGTCAATCTCGGCGCTCTGCTGACCTCGCTGGGCAAACCAAGTGCTGCGCTGAGCCATTTGCAGCGCGCCCTGGCGGTGCAACCCAGCTTGCCGAGCGCGCACAACAATCTGGCCAATGCCTTGCGCAGCCTGGGACAGATTGATGCCGCCGGCCAGCATTACGAGGCCGCGTTGGCCTTGAAACCCGATCTGCCCGAGGCGCACAACAACCTGGCCAACATCCGCAAGGAACAGGGAAACGTTGACGAAGCTTTGCGCCATTATCGGCAGGCGCTGGCGCTGCGCCCGGATTTTCGCGAAGCCTTCAGTAATCTGCTGGCGCTGACCCGGCTGACGGATACCCTGTCGCAAGACAATATATTCGCCTTGCACCGGCAATTTGCGGAGCGTTTTGAAACGCCTCTCGTATCTGAATGGGTAGCGCCATTCAGTAGCGCTGCCCCTTCCGGAAAACTGCGCATTGGTTATGTCTCTCCCGATTGCCATCCGGCCGCAAGCTTTTTCCTGAAGCCGGTCTGGGCGCAGCATGATCGCGAGCAGTTTGAGATTTTCGCCTATTTCGATGCGGTGCCGGAAGCGGCATTTCCATCCGATATCCTGGCCGGAATACATTGCCGGGTGCTGGCAGGATTGCCGGACGCAGAGGTGACGGCGATGGTTCGCGCCGACCGGATCGACATATTGATCGATATTGCCGGGCACGCCGGCAGGAGCCGCATCCTCGTCTTTGCGCGGAAGCCGGCGCCGGTGCAGATTACCTGGCTGGATTATCTGGGAACCACCGGCTTGCGGGCGATGGACTTCCGCCTGAGCGACCGCTGGGCGGATCCGGCGGACACCGAACGCTACCATAGCGAAGTGCTGCTGCACATGCCAGACGGCTTTTGCCAATGGTGCTATCCGGGACCCGCCGAGGCTCCGCCGGTTGGCGATTTGCCAGCCACGCGCAATGGGTTTATCACCCTGGGATCGTTCAATAATCCGATCAAGATCACCCCGGCAACGCTCAATTTGTGGAGCCGCGTGCTCGAAGCGATGCCAAATGCGCGGTTACGCTGCATCGGCATCAGCTCCGATGAGGTACGTGAAACCCTGCGCCACCATTTTTTCAGCCACGGGCAGGCAGATCGCGTGGAAATGCTGTCTAAATTATCTTATCTGGAATTTTTGGCGGCGTGCCACGATGTCGACGTGGCGCTCGACACTTTGCTGTTCAGCGGCGCAACGACAACCTGCGATGTCCTGTGGATGGGAGTGCCGGTTGTGACCTTGCCCGGCAGTATGGATACTTCTTCATCGGCCTCGCGCAGCACGGCAAGCATTCTGTCCTGCCTCGGTTTGCAACGCTTGATAGCCGACTCGCCCGATGCCTTTATCAATATAGTGCATACGCTGACCAGCGATCTTCCGGCCTTGGCCGATTTGCGCAAATCGCTGCGCGATAAAATGCGCTCTTCCCCGCTGATGGATGCAAAGGGTTTTACCCGTGCGCTGGAAAGCGTTTTGCGAGTAGCGTTTTCAAGGGTGCGCGGCAACGCCTTGGCCCAAACGCCAAACAGTACCATGGGGCATCCGGCATCGGGAAACCTGCCGTGAACCCTTCGGCACGCGAACTGCACCATGCCGGTGTTGAAGCCTGTCGGCAGGGCCAATTCGAAACGGGGATCGGCCACTTCAAGGAGGCGATTCGCTTGGCGCCACAGGTTGTGGAGTCACACCAGTGGCTATTCAGCGCGATGCTCGCCTGGGCACGCTTGCAGCCTGAAATACCGGTATCTCAGGCGTCGGAGCGCACGTCGCTACCATTTTTTTCCGTGGTGGTGTGCAGCATCAACACACAGAAATTCCTGCGCCTGAAGCAAAACATCGAATCCCTGATCCCGAAAAAACATCTGGAAATTATCCGCATTCCCGATGCGCGCAACATGGGGGAAGGTTATAACCGGGGCGCCCGGCAAGCTGTCGGCGATATCCTGATCTTCTGCCACGATGATATAGAGCTGTTAACACCGGATTTCGGCTACAGGTTAGCCGCTCAGCTGGATGAATACGACCTCTTGGGCGTGGCCGGCTCAATCTGGTTGCGCGATGCAAAATGGACTTTAGCCGGATTCCCCTATCTGCGTGGGCAGGTTGTTCATGCGCTGGCTGACCGTTCTGGATTTACCTACTCCGCGTATGGCGTAGATGGGGCCATGTCGGGCGGAATTCAGGTGTTAGACGGCCTTTTCCTGGCTATGCGCCGTGATTTCTGGGTCAATAACCCATTCGACGAAGGCTATGACGGCTTCCACCTCTATGATGTCGATTTGAGCTTCCGGTGCTATCTGGCCGGACACCGGGTCGGGGTCTGCAACGACATCCTGATTGAGCATCGCTCGCTCGGACGCTTCGATGAATCCTGGAAGCACGCCGCCAATAGGTTTGCGGCACGTTTCGGCAAACGCTTGGAAAGCCACTCCAGCGGTGTTCTCGTGTGTTCAAACTTCAGGCTGAACGATAGGGAGCAGGTGTTTCAGTTGTTCCGTGCGTTGCGGCGTTTTGGGTATGGCGCGGATATCAGGGCGAAAACCGTCTGAAAATCAACCATAACGTGCATGACGTTAGCCACCCTGAAATGATGAAACACCCCCTCCGCCGCTTCGACAGGACAGGCTTCGCTCCTCCATTTTTCAAAGTGGAGTGTTTCCCCACATTTGGCGATAAATTGCCCAAGTAGGATAGCCCGCCAATTGTGGTAATATTTCGCGAATTTAATGGGGCTCAAGCAATTGACCAAACGCCTGGGGGAAATCTTGATCGAGCGCGGCAAGCTGGATGCTGCCAGCTTGGAACGTGCGCTGCGTGTTCAGGAAGCCGATCATGGTGAGCGCATCGGCACCATTCTGACCAGAACGGGAATGGCTGCGGAGCGGGATGTGATGGAGGCGTTATCGGCCCAGCTCGGCTTGCCCTTGGCAAGCGCCGCCGATTATCCGGAATTCCCGTTGCTCGAAGAACAGATATCGGTCAGATTTCTCAAACAATCGAGAGTGCTGCCGCTGCGCGAGGATGAAGGCCAACTGGTGCTGGCCATGGCGGAGCCGCAGGATGAATTTGCCATCAAGGCCTTCGGCCTGCTGACCCATCGCGCCATCGCGGTTCGCCTGGCCGCACCGTCGGAGCTGGAGTCTGCCTTCGAGCGCCTGTATGGCAGCGGTAAGTCGTCCATGGATCAGATCGTGGATGAAGCCGTCACCCGCGAGGAAGAGGTCGGCAGCGAGGATTTGCAGCAGCTCAAGGACATGGCTTCCGAGGCACCCATCATCCGCCTGGTCAGCCTGATCATCGGCCACGCGCTGGAGGCGCGCGCTTCCGACATTCACATCGAGCCGTTCGAGAATCGCCTGATCGTGCGCTACCGCGTAGACGGTGTGATGCATGAGGTGGAATCCCCGCCGCGCCGCTTTTCCGCCGCCGTGATCTCGCGCATCAAGATCATGGCCAGCCTGGATATCGCCGAGCGCCGCCTACCCCAAGACGGGCGCATCAAGCTGCGCATCCAGGGCAAAGAAATCGATCTGCGCGTATCGACCGTGCCCACCATGCACGGCGAGAGCGTGGTAATGCGGATACTCGACAAGAGCGGCACGGCGCTGGATTTCGCGACGCTGGGCTTCGATGCGGATGTGCTGCAACGCTTTCTGGACGTGCTGATGCAGCCTCATGGCATTCTGCTGGTCACCGGGCCCACCGGCTCGGGCAAGACCACCACACTGTACACCGCGCTGGACAGGCTTAACAATCCCGACCTCAAAATACTCACCGTGGAAGACCCGGTGGAATACCAGATGGAAGGCATCAACCAGATTCAGGTCAAACCGCAAATCGGCCTGACCTTCGCCAACGCCCTGCGCTCCATCGTTCGCCAGGATCCGGATGTCATCATGATCGGCGAAATCCGCGATCTGGAGACGGCGCAAATCGCCGTGCAATCCGCGCTGACCGGCCACATGGTGCTGTCCACCCTGCACACCAACGATGCCGCGAGCACCATCAACCGCCTGCTCGACATGGGCATGGACGACTATCTGCTGACTTCCACCGTGAACGGCATCCTGGCGCAGCGCCTGGTGCGCACCCTGTGCCTGCACTGCCGCGAGGCGCATGCGGCGCTGCCCGAGGTGGTGGAAGAAATGCAGCTCGGGCGATTTACCCATGATAGCCCCATCATGCTTTACCGCCCTGTGGGTTGCGAGCAATGCGGCGGCACCGGCTACAAGGGCAGGCTCAGTATCGTGGAACTGCTGGTGATGTCCGATGCCATCCGCAGCCTGGTGATGCGCCACGTCACTGCGGGCGAAATCCGCCAGCAGGCGATTGCGGAAGGTATGCAAACCCTGTACGAAAACGGTCTGCGCAAGGCCGTGATGGGCGTCACCACCATCGAGGAAGTCCTGCGCGTGACGCGGGAGGAATAGGCTTGCCACTATATCGCTACAAGGCGGTTGCGCCGACCGGAGATGCGCAGGAAGGCGAGATGGAAGGCATCGCCCAGTCGGTCGTGGTGGAACGCCTCCAGGGCATGGGGCTAATCCCGATCCGGGTCGAGGAAGCGGCCCCAAGCAGCGGCGACGGCAGCGCCGGAAAAAGCCTGTTCCGCAAGAAAGGAATCTCCCAGGCGGACATCGCCATTTTCACCCAGGAAATCGCCACCCTGCTGCGCGCCGGCCTGCCGCTGGACCGCTCGCTGGGCATCCTGATCGGCATGTCCGCCAACCCGCAGGTGCTGCAACTATTGACCCAGGTGCGCGAGGATGTGCGCGGCGGCGCGGCGTTATCGGCGGCGATGGAGGCGCAGACCGGCGTGTTTTCGCGCTTTTACCTCAACATGATCCGCGCCGGCGAGGCAGGCGGCGCGCTGGACGTGGTGCTGCAGCGCCTCAGCGAATTCATGGAACGCTCGAAGGAACTCAGGGAAACCGTCAAGTCTGCCCTCATTTACCCGACGATTCTGGTCGGCGTGGCGGTGCTTTCGGTTGCGGTTCTGCTGGTCTGGGTGGTGCCGCAATTCACCCAGATGTTCGAGGAATCCGGCAAGGCGTTGCCGCTGCCCACCCAGATTGTCATTGCCGCCGGCGATACGGTGCAGCATTATTGGTGGGCCTTGATTCTGGGTGGGATTGGAATTTATTCCTGGTTTTCGCGTCAACTGCAGCAACCGGAAACACGCTACAAGTGGGATAAGCGTTTTCTCGCGCTGCCGCTGGTGGGTGATCTGGTGGCGAAGCTGGAAGTGGCGCGCTTTGCCCGCACCCTCGGCACCCTGATCGGCAACGGCGTGACCCTGCTGACCGCACTTTCCATCACCCGGGAAACCTTGAACAACGCGGTGATGGCAGAGGGGCTGGACACCGTTTCCACCCAGCTCAAGGAGGGGCAGGGCCTGGGCAAACCGCTCATGGAAACCGGCCTGTTCCCCAAACTGGCAGTGCATATGGTGATGGTGGGCGAAGAAACCGGCAAGCTGCAGGAAATGCTGATCCGCATCGCCGACGTTTATGACCGCGAGGTGCAGAACGCCGTCAAACGCATGCTGGCACTCATGGAACCGGCGCTGATCTTGGGCTTGGGGCTGGTGATCGGCGGCATCATCATGTCGGTGCTGGTGGCGATACTGAGCGTGAATGATCTGGCGATGTAATTTTGTTGATTTTTTGTGGAGAAGGTTGAATTATGAAACGTAACTATTCGGGCAAGCCACAACAGGGCTTTACTTTGATCGAACTGCTGGTGGTGCTGGTAATTCTGGGGCTGCTGGCGAGCATCGCGGGGCCCAAGGTGATGAATTATCTCGGCGGCGCGAAATCCGATTCCGCCAAATTGCAGGTCGAAGAATTCGGTGCCAGCCTCGACCTGTTCAAACTCGAAACCGGACGTTATCCCACTTCGCAGGAAGGCCTGCAGGCGCTGGTGCAGGCACCTTCTGGATTAACCGGCTGGAACGGCCCCTATCTGAAGAAAAAAGCCGTGCCCAAGGATCCCTGGGGCAACGAGTACCGCTATGTTTCGCCGGGCCAGCATGGCCCCTATGACCTGAGCTCTCTCGGCGCGGATAACCGGGACGGCGGTGACGGCGAAAACAAGGATCTGACCAGCTGGTAATGCCTTTGGCCAATACGCAGCGGGGCTTTACCCTGATAGAAATGCTGGTGGTGATGGCCATCATGGTGCTCGCCTATGCGATGACGGCACCGATGATCTCCGCCGGTGTGTCCGGCGCGGAACTCAAAGCCGCCGCGCGTCAGGTTGCCGCCGGGCTGCGCAAGGCGCGCAGCGAAGCGGTCGCGCACAAAAATGAAGTTGCCTTGACCGTGGATGTCGAGCAACGCCGGTTCGACCTGAGCGGCGACACGCGGGTTTACCGTTTACCGGAAAAAATTGAAATCAGCCTGTTCACGGCTCAGTCCGAGTTGAAGGACACCAAAATCGGCGCTATCCGTTTTTACCCCGACGGCAGCTCTACCGGCGGCCGAGTAACGCTTTCCCTGGGCGAGCGCAAATACTTGGTGGATGTGGACTGGATGACCGGTCGGGTAAAAATACTGGACTGATGATGAAACGCGCATCCGCAGGTTTTTCCTTGCTTGAATTACTGGTGGCTTTTGTGATTCTGGCGTTAACCCTGAGCGTCATGATGCGGATTTTTTCCGGCGGCCTGCGCAACGTCGGCTTGGCGGATGATTATAGCCGCGCGACATTGCTGGCAGAATCCCGGCTGGCCGAACTGGGTGTGCAGCCTGTCGAGGGTGAGGCGGAAGGCGAATTCGATCAGAAATTCCGTTGGCACAGCACCATACGCCCATGGGCCGATGATGCCGATGCGCAGGGCCCAGAAGCACAACCAATGGAAGCGCAACCCCTGCCAGTCAGGCTGATGGAAATCGAAGTCAAGGTTGCGTGGGGTGAGCAAGGCGGCAAGTCGCGGGAAGTCGGCCTGAGCACGCTGCAACTGGCTTCCGCACCCGCGCCATGAGCATGGGGATCGCACGTCAAAATGGCTTCACCCTGCTGGAGTTGCTGATCGGCATGGTGTTGCTTGGCATGATGCTCACGCTGCTGTTTGGCGGTTTGCGCCTCGGATCGAGAAGCTGGGACAGCGGCGAGCAGCGTGCCGATGAGGCAGCCCAGCTGCGCGCCATTCAGGGTTTTATACGGCGCGAACTCGGCCAGGCACTGCCCTTGCGCTGGAAGAAAGAGGTCGATACCCGGCTGGCCTTTGAAGGGACATCTGGCACCCTGAAATTTGTCGCTCCTCTGCCGGCACAGGTCAGCGTGGGCGGGCTTTATTTGCTCGGGCTGGAACTGGAAAATGCTGATGATGGACAACGCCTGATCATGAAGCGCGCGCTGACCGAGGCTGCGACCCAGGATTTTTCCAGCCTTGAGCAGGGTGAGAAATCGGTGCTGGTCGACCATGTCGAAAATATGACTATTTCCTACTTTGGTTCGGCAACGGCGCAAGGCACACCGGAGTGGCAGGACAAATGGGATGACCCGCAACGCCTGCCCTTGCTGGTGCGCATTCAGGTAGAATCAAGCGTTGGGCGTGGCTGGCCCGATCTGGTGGTACCCGTGATAATGGAAAAAGGGTGTACTTGGGATTCCTTTCACAAGCGCTGCGTGAACTAACGGGCATGGCAAATGCCGCACTTGATAATGAATCCACTATGCCCGTTTCCCCCCATCCCAACCTTCCCCCGCCAGCGAGGGAAGGGGCAAACGAATCGCCGCGCGAGTTTCGCGTTAAAGATGCGGCCAGAAAATGAGCGGGGCATCGCCCTGGTGATCGTGCTGTGGTCGGTGCTGCTGCTGACCGTGATCGCGGGAAATTTCGTTTTTGCCATGCGCACCGAAACCCTGGTGGCGCGCAATGCGGTATCGGCGGCACAGGCGGAAGCCGTGGCCAACGGCGCGGTGCACCGGGCGCTGTATGAAACCTACAAGCCGGCAGCGAATGCCGACACATGGAAGACGGACGGAAGAGAGCGACAATGGGAACGAAATGGCGCGAAAATTAGAGTCGTGATGATGGATGAATCCGGTAAAATTGATATCAATGCAGGTTCAGATGATCTGCTCAGAGGTTTGCTCCTGTCCGTCGGCGTGGATGCTGAAAAGTCCGAACAATTGCTCGATGCCATCCTCGACTGGCGCGACGCGGATACGCTACCGCGCCCCAAGGGCGCGGAAAGCGAGACCTACCGGGCGAGTGGCCTGAAATATGGACCCGCCAACGCCCCCTTCGATGCGGTGGAACAATTGCAACAAGTGCTGGGAATGTCCCATGATATTTATTTACGCGTCGCCCCCCTCCTCACTGTCCACTCCAGAGAGCCCGGCATCAACACGCTGGTTGCGCCGAGAGCCGTGCTGATGGCTATTCCCGGCGCTGATCCCGCTCAGGTGGACGCCTACATTGAACAGCGCAAGCAAAGTTTGGCCGATGGCCAGATACCGCCGCCCTTTCCGGTCGGCGCTGCCTTTACCTCTGCCGCGATAAGTTCCGTAATCAACGTCCGCGCCGAGGCGCGCATGGCGGACGGAGCCGTCTTCGTGCGCGAGGCGGTAGTACGCCGGAGCGGAGAAGCGAAACGCCCGGTCGCGTTTCTGGCATGGAAAGAAGGGCGTCCCGCGCCTGCCGCCGAGGTCCGATAAATCAAATGGCCGGAATCAATTACCGAAAAAATTTGCAGCACTTTGGGCAACGGCTCGGGTTGAACGATTTTCTCGACTGGTGGTTTGGCGAATTGTCCGCCCTGCTCAGACAGCTCCTGCCCGGCACATCCCGACCTGCACTGGAGCGCCAGGTGCTGGTTAAAATCAGCGGCTCTCTGGTCATTTTCTTCCGCGTGGTACACGGGAAAGCGGCCGAAGTGGGGCGGCTGGACATGGCATCACTGGAAGCAACCGGGCAAAAATACGCCTTTCAATCCGAACTCAATCGGGTCGCCCCGCAGAAAAGCGAGATCGCGCTATATCTGGCGCAGGAACAGGTGCTGTGCAAAAAATTATCTTTGCCGCTGGCTGCCGAGGAAAACCTGCGCCAGGTGATCACTTTTGAAATGGATCGCCATACCCCCTTCAATCCCGGGCAGGTGTATTTCGACTACCGGATTGTGCAGCGCGACAAGCAGCTTGACATAGCGCTGGCCGTTGCGCCACGCGATACGATAAACGAGCCGTTGCGCCAGCTTGCTGCCTGGGGTGCGCAGACGGTTGCGGTGCGGGTAGCCGGCGATGCGGAGAATGACACCCCGTGGAATCTGCTCCCCGGCGAACTGCGGCAAAACAGCAGGGGTGCGCGCCTGCCGCGCCTCAACAGCGCACTTGCGATCGGCTTGGCGGCTTTGCTCTGCGCCGCGCTGGCATTGCCCGTCTGGCAAAAACGGGAGACCGTTCTGGCGCTGTACCCCCAGGTGAGCAAGGCTCATGAACAGGCGGAAGCGGCGGAGAATTTGCGCCGCCAGCTTGAGGCGCTGCTGGCCGAATACAACTACCTGCTCGATAAAAAACGCGAGTCCCCGCCGGTTGTGGCGGTGCTGGAAGATGTCACGCGCCTCCTGCCGGATGATACCTGGGTGCAGCAGTTCGATCTGAAGGGCAAGGAAATGCGCATTCACGGGGAGACTGCGTCATCCTCCAAACTGGCCGGTTTGTTCGAGCAGGCGAAAACCCTGCATGACGCCAGCTTCCGCGCGCCGCTGACCAAAGGCCAGGGGGCGAACAGCGAGCGCTTCCAGCTTGCGGCCGAAACCCGCCCCTTGCCGCGCGCCGAAACCGAATCACACCCCATCCCCCCGGCGTCTCCCGCAGCGCAACCGCAACAACTGCCACAACCGCCACAGCCAGCTGCACCACCAACGCCGAATCAGGCGACAGCTCCGGATAGCGCCGGCGCTTCGGCAGCGCAGAAAAAAGCCAAGGATGACAAGCCGTCTGCGCTGCTCGAAGCGATAAAACCCAAAGCGATAAAACCCGCCCCACAGCCCGCTGCCGCAAAAACCGGGATCGAACCAGGCGCCGCCCCGACCGCCCACGCGGAGAAGCGACCATGAAAGTGCGCGCCTTGCCCCCGCAACAAAGCAGAACACTGGCGCTCTCCCTGTTGCTGGGATCAGTTGTGCTGCTCGGCGCCCTCATTGCCGTGCCGGTGTTTTTAATGAATCGCCATTATGACCAGGCCATCGAGCAACAACTCGACTTGTTGACGCGCTATTCACGGATAAGCGCCACCGCACCCAGCCTGGCACAACAACTCGAGACGCTGAAAGCTAGGGGCACGCGCGGTTTTTTCCTGAAAAGCCCGGTTCCCGCTTTGGCCGCGTCCGAAATGCAGGAAATTGTCAAAGGTATAGCCGAAAGCAACGGCGGGAAAGTCTCCTCCATGCAAATTGCAGAACCCAAGGATGAGGGCAATTATCGCAAGGTGACGGTCAATATTCAGATGAGCGCCAAAATCAGCACCGCACAGAAAATTTTTTACATCCTTGAAACCCAGCGCCCTTATTTAATGCTGGACAACATCAGCATCCGTGCCACAGCCTGGCAGCCGCAGCGTGATGCGAATGCGCCGGAGCCCGAATTCATCGTGCAGTTTGACGCGGCCGGTTACGCCGTGCTGGGAGCCAAATAATGGCAGGCGCGAAGATGAATCCGGGCGCCTGGATGGCGATCATCTGGGGGCTACCTTATCTTGCCCTGGCTGGCGTGATCGGACTGGAACTGGACTGGGGGCGGCATATCCTCCCGCACCCGCCAGAGCCAAAACCCATACTGGCGGCGCGCGCGGACTACCCGATCCAACCCGAATTCACCCTGCCCGCGCTGGAACAGGGCTTTG
>JBAYVP010000092.1:0-15882 GCA_041674485.1 Sulfuricellaceae bacterium | reverse complement strand
CCGTTCATGGTTCGACAAGCCCTGTAGGTCGGTTCAAGCCCGGTAGGCTGGGGTGAGGAACGAACCCCAGCATCTCACGCAACCTCGACATGCTGGGGTTCGTTCCTCACCCCAGCCTACGGCACTGTGCTTGCAGGTTCATCTAGGAGCCTGTCGGACTCAAAGGAATCGGCTGCAAAATGACCTGGTCGGTGCCTATTTCCCCGCTTTTCAAACCAATATGAATAACTATTGGCTTGAAAAGCGGGAAAATCTGCCCTCGACCAGCTCATTTTTCGCTTCGATTCTTTAAGTCCGACAGGCTCCTAGAATGCGGCTTCCTCTAGTGTATCTCCGCGTATTTCTCCTTGGCCGCCTTGGCCGCTTCCGCATCTTCTCTGGAGTACGCCGCCCCCGACCACAGCATGCTGTAGGCTATTTCCTCGTTCCCGTTCTCGCATAATTCCAGCACTTGCCTGAACAGCGGTTGGAATGTCTGGCTGCGGTGCGATTGCTCGTGCTCTTCGAAGGAGCGCCAGAAGGTGATGATCAGCGCCTCCTTGTCCTTCAGCGGGGAAGCCACCGCTTGGCCGGTGGTGCTGCCCTCGTTGGAAATCATGCCGCTGTTGAGGCAGACGAAGCCGCCTATGAAACCGGTGCCGGAGTGGTAGGTTTTCACGTTTTCGCACAGCAACGCGACACGCTCCTGCAAATCGTCCACGCTATATTCCGGCTTGAGCAGGACACGGTTGACGGTCACGATGCCGTCGGGATTGAATCCGTTGATAAGGCTGGACATGGCGTTTACTCCCTTTGGATGTTGGACTGATTGCTACCCACTTACTTTAGTGAAACAGTATTCTATTGTCAACGGTTATCCTAAAAACCGCATTTGCTTAACCGCAGAGGCGCTTCAGACGCAGAGAAACAAATGAGTTACAGCAATTTTCCGCTTCACCAAATGGGTAGTGTAGCACGACACCATAACTCATTGTTTTTTCTCAGCGCCTCTGCGGTTCAGCTAAGTATTTTAGGGTGATTCTTCCGCCGAAACCGACCGTTCCGGCTTTGCCAGCGGCAATGCCAATTGAACCTCAACGCCCTCTCCGAAATTGCGGATTTCGATGCCGCCGCCCATGTTGTCCATGATCGTTTTCGCCAGGTACAGGCCGAGGCCGGTGCCGCCTTCCTTGGTGGTGAAATATGGGTCGAAAATCCTCTCCAGCGTGTCTGCGGGGATGCCGCCGCCGTTGTCCAGAATAGACACCGTTGCCGCTTCGTCGCCCTTTTCCAGCTTGATGCGGATTTCCCCGGCGACATTGCTCCGGGCGATTGCGTCGCGGGCGTTGGTCAAAACGTTCATCAGCACGCGCGAATAATCGGCGGGATAACCTGAAACGACCAGCGCTTCGCGGCGCGGCTCAAAATCGATGTCGATATTGCCGGCCTCGAAGGCGGGAGCGAGCAAACAAATCGCTTCTTCCAACGTATCGCAAACACGGAAAGCTTGTTTTTCCCCATCGGGCGTGAAGATGTCCCGAAAGCGGTCTATGGTCTCGGACATTTCCCGGATCAGGCGTTGCCCGCCGGCGACTTCCCTGTCCAGGTATTCCTGGCTCAGCTCGTTGAATTCGTAGGTATCCTTGATGTTGGCCAGGATCAGGCTGACGGCGCTCAAGGGTTGGCGCCAATGGTGGGAAACGTTGTGGATCACTTCGCCGATGGCGGCCAGACGGGATTGCTGTATCAGCAGGAGGTCTTTCTCGCGGCTTTTTTTCGATTCGTCCAGGATGCGCTGCTCTAGGGATTCGTTAAGCAAACGAAGCTGCGCTTCCGCCTGTTTGCGCGCGGTGATGTCACGATCTACGCCACGGTAGCCACGGAATATTCCCTGCTCATCGACAATCGGAACGCCGCTGCTCTCCAGGGTGATCGGATGTCCATCCTTATGCAGATTGATGTTTTCGAGATTCGCGATGGGGGCGCGTGTTGCGACAATCGCGTCGAACAAATCCGCCACCCGCTGGGCTTCTGTAGCGGGCATCAGGTCGAAAGGGGTTTTTCCGAGCACTTCTTCGGGCAAATAGCCGAGAATATCGTGAATTTTTGGGCTGGCATAAGTGTAGACGGCATGCGTGTCCACCTCCCAAATCCAGTCGCTGGTGGTTTCCACGAGGTTGCGAAAACGGCTTTCGCTATTGCGTAGCGCATTGTCCTTCCGCTTGCGCTCAGTAATGTCGTTGAAACTCACTACCGCACCCACGACGGCGCCTTCCCGGTGCATCGGGTAAGCGGAAAGCGCCACCGGTAACGGGCTGCCGTCGGCGCGCCAGAACAGCTCTTCGATCTGGTGGGCGGGGCGCGCCGTGCGAAAAACGGTATGCACCGGGCAGGCTTCGACCGGAAACGCGCTGCCGTCCTCGTGCCGGTAGTGCATCAAGCCGTGCATGTCGCGCCCCAGCAATTCGTCGCTGGTCGCATAGCCCAGCAAGCGCGCGCAAGCGGGATTGGCGATGATGCAGACGCCCTTTTCATCGACGGCGTAAATACCTTCGCCGGTGGACGCCAGCAGCAGGTTGACGCGCTCGTTGCTGGCGCGCAGCTTTTTTTCAGTTTGCTTGAGTTCGTCGATGTCGGCCAGCGTGATGCGCACCGCAGGCGGCGTATCGTCCTGCACCACGAGCAGGCAGTCGAGCCGGGCATGGAAGACGGAACCGTCGCTGCGTTTCATTCCCAACTCGATTTTATTCCTCCCTATCTCCTGTTTCATCATGCCGACGAACAGGTGATACCAGCGCTCGCGGTCTTCCGCGGCGACCAGGGAGTCGAACCGACAGCGCAGCAGTTTCTTGTGCTCCCCCCCGAGCAGCGCGGCGCCGGTGAGATTGATTTCGGAAACCGCGCCTTCGCAGGACAGGGTGAGATAGCCAACCGGTGCGAATGCATAGAGGTCCAGGTAGCGGTCGCGGGATGTCTCCAACGCGGCCTGGGTGCGCCGCAGCTCTTCGTTCTGCATTTCCAGTTCTATCTGATGCACGTGCAGTTCGTGCGCCAACTCATCGGCGGAACTGAGCGGCGTCTGCGGCGCGGGAACATGCGTCAGTTGCGCCTCCGCTTCAGCCCGCAGTTGCGCATGGCGGCGTTTTTCTTCGAACAGGTTCGGATTCATAGCTACGCTCTCTAACGCCTACGCTGAAGATTTACAGCGGATTCTATATGTTTGGTTGCTGCGTTTGCCTCGTTGCCACGCGTTACGCGCAAGTGCCTTGGCAACCTGGAGAGCCGCTCCAGTGCTTGATCTATGGGCAGCCCACAACACTTGTATGTCTTGCGCACGCACCAAAAATTGTCAGTTCAGTATAGATGCCCATCACCGCGAATCAAGCTGTTCTTCCATCGCCAGCAGAATCAATTGTGGCTTGCCGGTCTTGCCGACGATGCGGCGAGCGTTAAGACGCAGCTTGCGATGGCCGACGGCGGGAAAATCGCGCTCCACTATGAAGCCTGCGAAAGCCCGGTCGCGCGGCAAAACGGCCTCCAGCAGTTCGCGTAGCGCGGGGATGTCCCACTGGCGCTCACCCAACGTGTAGAACGGCTGCCCCACGATGTCCTCCGGCATGACTTGAAAGAACCGGCAGAACGAACGGCTGGCGGAAACGACGTTGAGCGCGCCGTCCAGCACGATAAGCGGCTCGTGCAGCGTATCCACGATGGCCTCGGCCAGTTCGCGCGCTTCGCGCCCGGCGATGGCCGCAAGGCGTTCGGTGATGTCGGTGAAGGTCAGCACCACGCCGTCTATCATGTTGTCCAGCGTGCGATAGGGCTGGATGCGCGCCAGAAACCATGCGCCGCCGACGGTGCGCACTTCGCGCTCGCACGGCGCCAGGGTGTCGAGCACGGATTGCGCCTCGGCCAACAGGTCGTCGTCCTCCAGATTGGGCTTGATGTCGGCCAGCGGTCGCCCCACGTCCGCAGCAACCAGCGGATAGACGCGCGCCGCTTCGCGCGTGAAACGCCGGATGGACAGATGCTGGTCGAGGAAAATAGTGCCGACGCTGATGTTGTCGAGCAGATTTTTCATGTCGTTTTGTATGCCGGCCAGTTGCTCGATCTTGGATTGCAATTCGGCATTGACCGTGATTAGTTCCTCGTTGACGGATTGCAGTTCTTCCTTGGAGGTTTCCAACTCTTCATTGGTGGATTGCAATTCTTCGTTGGTGGACTGCATTTCCTCGTTGGTGGATTTGAGTTCCTCGTTGGAAGCTTGCTGCTCCTCTATGGTGGCCTGGAGATTTTCCTTGGTGTAGGCCAGTTCGCGTTCCAGTTCCTCGACGCGCCGTTGCTCGGACGATCCGCCGACGTGATTGGCGTGTTTAGGCTTGAGCGCCGACTGCGCCACATCCTGGAAGCTCACCAGCAGCAGATTCCGGCCATTGTGCGCCAGTGGTCGCACGCTTAAGTTTACGGTCGAAAAGCCGCCGTTGGTCTTGACCGATAGTTCCCGTCCCAAGGTCGGCGTTCCCTGGTTTGCAACGTCATGAATGGCGGTGCGCAATTCCAGTTGCAACCCTTCGCGCGCCATTTCGATGACGTTTAGCGTGGCTTGGCCGGGCGCCGGGCGCAAGTAGCGACCGGTGTCGCCATGCACGTACAGGATGCCGCCCGCCGTATCGGTCACCACTGACGCAGGGGCGTAGGACTGAAGCAACGCGCGTCTGGAGAGTTCGGCATAGTTGGCGTCGTGCGAATTTTTCGCCGCATCCGCCGGGACTTTGTCGCTGCCGGCGTCGGCTGCCCAGGTCAAGTCGCTGGCCATCACCGCGCGGGTGGAGGCGGTGGTGGGGATGGCTTGGTAGAACTTCCATTTACGGTTCAGCGCCGAGAACAGATCGGGATGGTTGCCTATGCTTTCCGAAGGCGAGAGGAACAGCACCCCACCCGGTTTGAGGGCGTAGTGGAAGGCCGGGATCAGGCGGTTCTGCAATTCCGGTTCGAGGTAGATCATCAGGTTGCGGCAACTGAGCAGGTCGAGCCGGGTGAAGGGCGGGTCCTTGATGACGTTCTGGACGGCGAACACTACCATTTCGCGGATGCTTTTTTTCACCCGCCAGCCTGCGTTTTCGCTAACGAAAAAGCGCCGCAGCCGTTCCGGCGTGACATCCTGGGCGATATTGGGCGGATAAATTCCGGCGCGCGCAATCGTGATGGCTTCATCGTCGAGATCGGTGGCGTAAAGCTGCACTTTGATCTCGCGTCCGGTTTCATCCATCAGCTCGCGCAACAGGATCGCGATGGAGTAGGCTTCCTCGCCGGTGGCGCAACCCGCCACCCAGGCACGAAATACAAAATCGTTCAGTTTGTCCGCCAGCAGTTTCGGCAGGATGTCCCGCTTCAGCGTATCGAAAGCTTCGGGATCACGGAAAAAGCTGGTGACGTTGATCAGCAGTTCCTTGAACAGCGTATGCACTTCGTCGGCGTGTTCCTTGAGGTAGTGGATATAGACCTCCAACTCGTCGATGTTGTGTAGCGCCATGCGTCGCTCAATGCGACGGCCTATGGTGCTTTTCTTGTACAAGGAGAAGTCGTTGCCGGTGACGCTACGCAGCAGCATCAGGATGCGGTTCATGCTGTTCACTGTGGTCGTCGGCAGCGGTTTGTCCTGCTGGACGACCAAGTGGCGTACACTGGCCAGCAACACTTCCGGCATTTTTTCCAGCGGCAGCACATGCGTGGCGAAACCGGCATGGATCGCACTGGACGGCATGCCGTCGAATTTCGCCGTGGCCGGCTCCTGCACCAGCGAGACGCCACCCGCGCCAAGAATCGCGCGCAATCCCAGCGTACCGTCTGCGCCGGTGCCGGAAAGGATCACGCCGATGGCCTGCTCGCCCCTATCCTCGGCCAGGGAGCGCAGGAACGCATCTATCGGCATGCGTTGCCCGCGCGGCTGCTCCGGCACGCTCAGTTGCAGCGCGCCGTGCAGGATCGCCATATCGCGGTTGGGCGGGATAATATACACATGGTTGGCCTCCACCGCAATTTGATCCAACGCTTCGACCACCGGCATGGCCGTGCTGCGTTGCAGGATTTCGCTGAGAATGCTGGCATGGCCGGGATCGAGATGCGGCACCAGCACGAAAGCCATGCCGCTATCGGGCGGAACATGGCGGAAAAATTGCTCGAATGCCTCCAATCCGCCGGCGGAAGCGCCAATGCCGACGATGGGTATATCGTGCCTGGCATTAGAATTTTTCCCGGTCTTCTTGGTCATCGCAGGTTCTCTTTTGGATTGTTCCCATGCAAAACGGCACTGCCATTAACCTAGAAAGCTCAGTTGAACGGGCTGGAGTGTGCGGTTTTCCGGGTGCAGGGCATACCCGACAGCCTACGGCTTGGGCACAAGAGGCGCAACGACGCGGAATGGTCGTTCCATTCCCTTCTCTTGTAGTTGCAACGCCGCCATGCGCCCGGAAAACCGTGCAATCCAGCCCGTAGCGCTCTCACCATGCGGGTACACGCAAAATATATGACAAAGTTGTTTAGAACCACTATGTTACGCATCTTAGAAAGCGGTCAACTGAGCTTTCTAGGATTAAGTGTCGCTGCATTATTTATAATCCGTTCACCCTTCGACAAGCTCAGGGCGAACGGATTATAAATAATGCAGGAAGTAACAATCCAGCCGGGTAGGGTGGGCACGCTTTTGTGCCCACGCGGTGCGGTCAAACGTGCTCACCCGGCCTACCCCGACAATATCGCTCCCGGAATATCCAGCAATGCCATCACCCGTCCTGCGCCGCCCAGTTTGATCGCTTCCTTGGGCATGCCGAACACCACGCAGCTTATTTCGTCTTGGGCGACGGTGGCGGCGCCGGCGTCGCGCATTTCCTTGAGTCCGCGCGCGCCGTCGTCGCCCATGCCGGTCATGATGATGCCGGTGGCGTTTTTGCCGGCGCATTTTGCCACCGAGCGAAACAGCACATCCACCGAGGGGCGATGGCGGTTGATCAGCGGGCCGTCTTTTACTTCCACCTGGTAACAGGCGCCGCTACGGGTGAGCAGCATGTGTTTGCCGCCCGGCGCGATTAGCGCGAGTCCGGGCGTCACCCGGTCGCCGTGTTGCGCCTCGCGCACCTCGATTTGGCACAAATCGTTAAGGCGCGCGGCGAAAGAAGCGGTGAATTTTTCCGGCATGTGCTGCACGACGACGATGCCGGGGCACTCGCGCGGCAGCGCGGTGAGCACGACCTCCAGCGCCTGGGTGCCGCCGGTGGAAGTGCCGATGGCGACGATGCGCGCGGTGGTCTGGATGACGATGCGTTCAGTAGGCGCAGACAGCATCGCGTCGGCATTGAGCTTGGGTTCGACGTTCTGCGGCAGGGGCGCGGATTTTATCGGTTTGACGGTGGCTTGTGCAGCCGCCCTTATCGCCGCAATCAGTTCGTCGGAGGTTTCCTCGAAGTAGCGCTTCAGCCCTGCTTGCGGTCGGGCGACAATCTCCACCGCGCCGGCTTCGTATGCCTGCATGGATACTGTTGCGCCCTTCGATGCCTGGGACGAGCAGATCACCACCGGCGTGGGGTGTTCGCGCATGATTTTTTTCAGGAAAGTAATACCGTCCATGCGCGGCATTTCGATATCAAGCACGATCACGTCCGGCCACTGTCGTGCCATCTTGTCGAGGGCGAAAAGCGGATCGGCTGCGGCGCCTATCACCTCAATGTCCGGCTCGCGGTCGAGTATCGTCTGCACCACCTGGCGCACCACGGCGGAACCATCCACCAGCATTACTTTGATTTTGTCCATATGTCCTTGATTACTGGGTGAGGGGTGAGGCGTAAGGGGTGAGGCGTGAGGGGATGAAAATTCCCGACCGTCCCTCAATGGGTAATAAAAACCGCCCGAGACTACCCCCTAACCTAACCTCACGCCTCACCCCTCACGCCCCTCCTAAAACCTAATAAAATCACGCTCATTCGGCGTTCCCATGTCCGATGGGCGCGCTGTTGGGGCTTTCCTTACGGCGGGGCTGTATTTCCCTGTTGGACGTTCCTGCGCTCGGGTGGGTTCGTCGAATTTGAAAAATGCCATCATTTGTTGCAGTTTCTCGGCGTTGCTGCTCATTTCTTCCGAGGTGGCGGCCAGTTCTTCCGATGCGCTGGCATTTTGCTGGGTGGTGTGGTTGAGTTGGGACATGGCGGCGTTGATCTGGCCGATGCCGGAGGATTGCTCGTCGGACGCAGCGGCAATTTCCTGCACCAGATCGGAGGTCTTGCTGATCGACGGTACGATTTCGTCCAGCAGCTTGCCGGCGCGCTCTGCCAGTTCCACGCTGGATTCGGCCACTTCGGAGATTTCCTGCGCCGCCTCCTGACTGCGCTCGGCGAGTTTCCTCACTTCCGCCGCCACTACCGCGAAGCCCTTGCCATGCTCGCCGGCACGCGCCGCCTCTATCGCGGCATTGAGCGCCAGCAGGTTGGTCTGGTAGGCAATGTCATCGATGATGCCGATCTTGGCCGCGATCTGTTTCATCGCCGCGACGGTGGCTTTTACCGCAGCACCACCCTCGGTGGCCTCTTTGGCGGTCTTGGAGGCCATGCCGTCGGTCACTTTGGCGTTGCCCGCGTTTTGCTTGACGGATGCCGACATTTGCTCAATCGACGCGCTGGTTTCTTCCACGCTCGCCGCCTGCTCGCTCGCACTCTGGCTTAAGGATTGCGCCGTTGCGCTGATTTCCTCGGCGGCGCCGGACAATGCGTTCGCGGTGCCGCGCACGTCGGAGATGGTTTCGGCGAGTTTTCCGACCGTGCTGTTGGTCGCGTCCTGGAGGCGCTTGAACATGCCCAGATATTCCTTGTGCTCCATGGAGCGCGTCAAGTCACCCTGGGAAACGCTTTCCAGCACTTGCACGGCATCGTCGAGCACTTCCTCGGCAACGCCGGTAAGTTCGTTGACGCCTTCGGCCAGCATCTTCATGAAGCCTTCCTTGCCGTTCATGTCGATGCGCCGCGACAGGTCGCCTACCGCAGCAGCCTGCACGATGGCTCTCACTTCATCCTCGACCTTGACTTCTTCGGTCGCATCTATCCATTCCACCGAGGCGCCCAGGCGTTTTCCTTCCGTGTTGAACACCGGGTTGGCGGCCAGGCGGAAGGTGCGCCAACTGATCTTGATGGTCGCCTTGTGCGTGCCGGTGAAGGATTTCAACAATTGCCGCTGATGCACCGGATTTTTATGGAAACTGTCGATGTTGGCGCCGAGCAGATGATCCGCGTTGAAATTCGGCAATTCCTTGCGGATTTCCGCTTCGGCGTTTTTCAGCATCGTTTGCACCGACTTGTTCAGGTAAATAATGTTAAGGTCGTTGTCGGCGATCATGATGCCGGTGGAGGCGTTGTCCAGCGCGTTGGTGATGCGCATGGATTCGTCGGCGCGGCGCTTGGCGTCGTTAATGTCGAAGCCCAGCTTGATCTGCATGGATTTAAGCGCGTTCAGCAGCTTGCCGATTTCATCCGCGTTCTTGACCACGATGTGGTTGTCGTAATGTCCCTGCGCGATTTTGTCGAAATAGCCCACCGCAGCCCGTAGCGGAACCGCAATCGCGCGTATCATCAGGAAGCCGATCAGCGCAGCCACCAGGATGCCGACGCCGATGCCAAGGATAACGATGCGGCGCAAGTCACCATAATTTTGCTGGGACTGGTCGAATTCACGGGCGGCTGTGTCCTGCTGGAATTTGATCAGCGCGGCGACATCCTTGCTGGTTGCGGCATAGGAAGGATTGACCACCTTGACGACGTGGAACGCGGCATCGTTGTAGTTGCCCTGCCGAAGCAGCGCGACGGCGGGTTTCAGCCCGTCCTGGACGAAGCGCCCGCGGTCTTCGGCGAATTTGTCGGCGAGTTGCTTTTCTTCCGGCGGCAAGCCCTTGGTTGCATAGTCCTTCCATATGTCGTTAATGGCTTTGATATTCGCGTCGATTTTGTCGAGATGCAGGCTGAGGGGATGGTCGTGCAGCTTGCTTTCCGGCTTGCGCGGGTCGTGCATGTTCGCCAGTAGCAACTGCGCCAGGTTCTCGCGCAACAGGCTGTCGATGCGGGCAATCTGGTTGGAGGGCAGCAGGCGCAGACGGTAAACGTCGCCGAGCTTGTCGTTGGAGCTGCCCATGCCGTTCATGCCCAACATGCCGATGGCGGCAAGAAACAGCGACAAGACGAGCATCCCGAACGTGAGGCGCGCCATGATGCTGATGTTCCCGAGCGGGTTCAACCAGCGGAACACGCTGGGCTTGACGGGCTGGCCGTCCCTGATTTTGTATTTGCTGTCGCCTTCGTTGATTTCCTGGTAAATCCTGGCTGCGGTGTCACGCTGGATGCGCGTGGGTTTGTTGCGCACCGACAGGTATCCCACCGTCTGGCCGCTTTCGCGGATCGGCGTGACGTTGGCTTGCACCCAGTAATGGTCGCCGTTCTTGCAGCGGTTTTTCACTATCCCGCTCCACGGCTTGCCCTTTTTCAGCGAGTCCCACAAATCGGCGAACGCCTCCGCCGGCATGTCGGGATGACGTAGGTAATTGTGCGGCTGCCCTACCGACTCCTGCATGGAATAGCCGCTGATTTCGCAGAAATAGGGGTTGACGTAGGTGATCACCCCCTGGAGATCGGTTTTGGAAACAATCGTCTCACCGTCCCTGAATTCCCGTTCCACACCCGTTACCGGCAGATTGGTTCGCATATGTCTTTCCTCTATCTATAAATGAAGTGCTGAGTCCTGAGTGCTGAGTAAAAACACCTCCACACTCAGGACGTAGCACTCCGCACTCGGCACTCAGCACTCAGCACTAATTAAGCTTTGTATCAACGCCGGCACATCCAGTATCAGCGCGACTTCGCCACTGCCGAGAATGGTCGATCCGCTGATTCCTTTCAGGTGGCCGAAAATCTTGCCCAGCGGTTTGATCACGGTCTGGAATTCACCCATCAGTTCATCCACCACCAGCCCCGCTTTTTGCCCGGCATACTGCACGACCACGACGTTTTCGCGTTTGCCGAGCTTGCCTTGGCAGTGGAAATGCTCGCGCAGGCGGATGAACGGCAACACGGAGCCGCGCAGGTCGATGTAGTTGTGCCCGCGGGTGTCCTGGCGTTCTGCGGGGGTCAACTGGCGGCATTCCATCACCATGTCGAGCGGTGCTATATAAATCGCATTGCCCACGCCCATCATGAAGCCGTCGATGATCGCCAAAGTCAACGGCAGGCGGATGCGGATGGTGGTTCCCACGGCTTCCCGGCTGTCGATTTCCACCGTGCCGCGTAGCGCTTCGATGTTGCTGCGCACCACGTCCATGCCGACGCCACGCCCGGAAATGTTGGTCACGGCTTCAGCGGTGGAAAAACCGGCCTCGAAAATCAGCGCATAAACTTCCCGGTCGGAAAGCGTCTGATTGGCTGAGATCAGGCCTTTTTCCAGCGCCTTGGCGAGTATCTTCTCGCGCTTCAATCCGCCGCCGTCGTCGCTCACCTCAATCACGATGCTGCCGGATTCGTGGCAGGCATTCAGCCGCACCGTTCCCTTGGCCGGTTTGCCGCGGCTTAGCCGCAGTTCCGCAGATTCGATGCCGTGGTCCATGGCATTGCGCACCAAGTGCATCAGCGGATCGCCGATTTTTTCCACCACCGACTTGTCCAATTCGGTTTCGCCGCCGCCGATCTCCAGCCCGATTTCCTTGCCCAGCTCGCGACCGACGTCGCGCACTACCCGGTTGAAGCGGTTGAAGGTTTCGCCGATCTGCACCATGCGCAGTTTCAGCGTACCATCGCGGATTTCATCAACCAGCCGGGCAAGGGTCGAAGTCGTTTCCAGCAGCGCCCGATTGCGCAGACGTTTGGCCTGCAACCCGGCGGACGCGCCGATGATGACCAGCTCGCCGACCAGGTTGATAAGCTCGTCCAGTTTGTCGGCATGGACGCGCAGGTATTTGCTTTCCTGCGCCTTGTGTTCGCGCGCCTGTTTTTGTTTTTCCAGCGCGGCGTCCACCAGTTCCTTCTGCACCATCCCTTCCTGCACCAGGATTTCTCCCAATGGCGGCACGGTCGGGGCATCGTGTTGCTCGCTTTCCATCGTAGCCGCGCGCATGGACTGGCACAGCAACATGTTGTCGCGTTCCTGCGGCGTCACCACACCGCTGTTGGTCAGGATTTCGCCCAGGCGCGTATTGTCTTCCGGCAATTCATTGATAAGCCGAATAAATTCTTCGAGCCGGCTATGCGGCGGGAGGATGCGCAGGTTGCATTCATCGCGCACGAATTCGAATACTTTTTCTATCGTGGTCTTGTCGGCATCGCTTTTGAATTCGATTTCAAAACCGAGGTAGCAGCATTCCGCATCCATGTCGGCTAATGGCGGCATGGCGTCGGGCAGGGTGACTATGCTGACGATCTTGCCGAGCGTGCCGAGATAACGGATGAACGACAGCGGGTCCATGCCGTCTTTCAGCACGTCATGACCGAAACGCAACGAAATGTGCCAGCTATCCCTGCCGACCGGCCCGCCGCCGCTGGATTGCAGTATGCTCTCATGCTCCATCGGCATGGCGGAATGCGTAAGGAATGCGCGCAGGCGGCGCGCCAGCGCTTCTCCCGCCAGGAGCGTCGGCGCGTCCGCTTCCCCGCGCCGTTCCACGGTTTGATCCACCAACGCGCCGATATGGTCGCCCGCCAACAGCAAGACCGCGATCAGGTCGCCGGTGATTGCAATGTTGCCGCTACGCACCTTTTCCAGCAGGTTCTCCGCCACATGCGCAAACGCAACGATGGCATCCAGCCCGAATAATCCTGCCGACCCCTTGATGGTGTGCGCGGCGCGAAAAACCGCCGCTATCGCGTCCTTGTTATTCGGATCGGATTCCAGATCAAGTAGCGCCACCTCCATGGCCTGAAGCAATTCCCGGCTTTCCACCAGGAAGGTTTGCAGCGCCTGTTCCATATCCTTATCCATGCCACCCTCTCCGACTCAAGCGGAAATCACCACCGGATCGCCGAAATAGGACGCCATGCCGAACAAATCCAGCACCTCCAGCGTCGCCGGGCTATGCGCCACCAGGCGCAAGGATTTCCCGGCAGCGGACGCTTCGCGTTTGGCCAGCAGCAATATCTGGAAACCGGCGGTATCCATTTCAGCAACGCCGGACAGGTTGATTTCCACTTCCCGGCAACGCGCAACGCAGGGCAGCAACGTTTCCTTCATCGCCGCAGCATGATAAATCGTCATTTCGCCCGTCACGCTGGCGCGGCATACACCGTTGCCGATTTCTTCGATTTCGATGGTCATACAGAGGACAGACGACAGAGGACAGAAGACAGAATTTGAGGAAGACTTTTCTGTCTTCTGTCTTCTGTCTTTTGACCCTTGTTCACGGTCTCACCAATTTCGCCACTGCTTCGAGCAGTTGAACGGGCTGGAACGGCTTGACTATCCAGGCTTTGGCGCCCGCCGCCTGGCCTTCCTGTTTTTTCGTTTCCAGCACTTCGGTGGTCAGCATGACGATAGGGGTGAATTTCAGGTTGGGCATCGCCTTGGCGTGTTTCACGAAAGTGATGCCGTCCATGTTGGGCATATTCACATCGCAGATGATCAGGTTTACCTTGCTGTTGGCGTCGAGCTTAGACAACGCGTCCTTGCCGTCGCACGCTTCGAGCACTTCGTAACCCGCGCCTTTCAGCGCTATGCAGACAATTTGCCGCAGGGATGCGGAATCATCTACTATCATGATGGTTTTTGCCATTTATTTATTTCTCCTGCAAAACATTGTTCCAAAAAACCAAAAAAACTAAAACCGATCAACGCCGGGTTTCGGCGGGATTTTTCGTCCACGACCCGCCCAGCCCTTTAGCTCTGGGCACGGGCTAAGGATGTATGGGCACAGCCGGAAGATTAGCACTAATCCAGATATCCCGGAAACAGGGCGGAATGTGCATCAGGGTAAATTTGTTCTCAGAGAGAATATGGTGGATAAGCGTGAGCCACATCCACCTTTGCTGCGCGTGGCCAGGAACGCTACGCACCGGGGTTTACCAGCCCGTAGGATGTGCCGAGGAACGAGGCGCATCTGTCGCGTATTGCCGCCGGGATGCGCTTCCTATCGTTGGCACATCCTACGGACCTCGCCCCTAGTCCCTGCCTCTATCACGGCTGAACAAAACGGGAAACCATGTCCAGCAGTTTCTCCGCTGAAAACGGTTTCACCATCCACGCCTTGACGCCCGTTACCCGCGCCTCCTGGCATGAAACCTCAAAAGAGTCGACGGAAAGCATGATGATAGGCGTAAATTTATGTTCGGGCAGGCTTTTCACTTGCTTGACGAAGGTCAAGCCATCCATGAGCGGCATGTTGACATCGCTGATGATGAGATGCACTTTCCGCCCGTTCATTTTGTTCAGCGCATCGACACCATTACATGCCTCAATCAGTTCGTACCCCGCTCGCTTCAATACGATGCAGGCAAGTTGCCGCAACGAGTCGGAGTCATCCACGATAAGTACGGTCTTGGTCACGTCCTTCCCCTAAAAAAAGGTTATTTCCGTCTCTTCCGCAGCGGCCTTGTGTATTTCTCCGTGATGGTTGCGCCGTTGTTCGGCAGTCGTGTAGCCCAATGCCATTTCATTCAGCCAGGAATTCGCGTCGATTGTCACCATGCTTCCGCCATGGCGTTCGTTAACGTAGCGTTTGAGATGGGCATGCAGGCCATCGAGGTTGTCGCGCACATGGGACAATATCTGGCTGACGCGGTCCTGGAACTGAAGGTAAACCAGCGTATCGGAGATTTCACTGCGTATCCCGTCGCTTTCGCGGCGCAGCAGTTCAGTCGATGCACTCAGATTTTTGGTGACCGATTCGAAGTTGGCCAGCACGCGGCGTATGGTCTGTTCCGCCTCGGTCACCGAGCGCGTGTCGTCCTCGCTGAATTTTTCCGCAGCACCGATAACCGCAGCGATGGCGCTGTTGATCACGTTGACTTTTTCCGTCATCTTCTTGCCGGTGTCGCTGGACAGGCTGGAAAGCTTACGCACTTCGTCCGCCACTACCGCGAAGCCACGCCCCGCCTCGCCGGCGCGCGCCGCCTCGATAGCGGCGTTGAGCGCCAGCAGATTGGTTTGCGAGGCAATCTCGGCCACTTCCGTTGCCATGTGTTTCAATTCGGCAGTATAGGAAATCAGTTCATGCACGTCGCGCACCATTGCGGCGCGCTTTTGCAGCGCCGCGCCCATCGATTGGCTGACCGCCACCAGATCGGACTCGCTTTGCGACAGCACCGCCGCCTCGCCGCCATCCCGCCCGCCGGCAACCTGTTGCGAAGAAGTCACCGAAATCTGCAAGCGTTCGACGATGCCGGCGAAACGCGCCGCCACCTCGGTGATTCCCTGCTCGGTCTGGCTGCGTGCAGTTTCGATTTGCTTTACCCAGATCGGCGCTGCCTTGTCGCAAATTTCTTCCAGCCCGTTGCCGCTGCCTTTTTGCCGCGCCGCCGACAACTCTTGTTCTATCATATCTTGCGTTTGCCGCGCCAGGCGCGTTAGCGTAGCGTGGTTGCGATGCGCGCTGCCCCAAGCGCACGCCACAGCCAGCATAACCAACACGATGGTCAGAATCGCACCCAGGCCGCTTAACCCGGTCGCTCCGAGCAACGCCGCCACTCCCGCCCCGCCGCTGACCAGCGGCGACATCCATATCCAGGCGTCCTTTTCCGTATGCATTGCAACCCTCCTCCTCGTTATCTTATTTGTTTGTTGCAGGCGCGCAACCTGCGATCAGCCGATCCGAAACCATTTATGACAATATCACATCTTTGAGAGACTAGGGGGTGGGGCGTGAGGGGTGAGGGGTGAGGGGGGGCGTGAGGGGTG
>JBAYVP010000091.1:0-16059 GCA_041674485.1 Sulfuricellaceae bacterium | reverse complement strand
GGAATCTCGCATCCCATCATTGATCGTGAAAATGTCAAAAAATCATCAAGATGTAATGCTCCCCATCATTTAACTTGACCAAAAATGCCCATTTCTACATCACGATAGGTGAACGTACTCACTTAGGATGATGGAAAAACTCGACATCATGGCACCCGAATTGCTTGCCGAAAATGGCATCTCCTGCACAAACGACATCCCTTTCGACCTACTGGCCGAGCGCCACGCCGTGGCCCATGTCGTGCGTTGCTGATGGGCGCGAACCTGCGCAGCAATCGCATCCCGCGAGACGCGGCTAAATCCGCAAATCGTGGCCGCGCAAAGTATAATTGTTGAATAGTTTCTAAGCCCCTCCACAGCATTTCTTGTATTTCTTGCCGCTGCCGCAGGGGCAGGGGTCGTTGCGTCCGGCTTTTGCCGGGGCGGCGAGGGCGCCGGGGTGAAAGGCGGGCGCGCCGTGGGGGCGCACGGCATTGTACAGACGCGCCAGTTCGGTGGCGGTTTGTTTCGGCGGAATATATTCGCTCAGAATGAATTGAAGCTTAGCGGCTTGCTGCGGAAAATTCTCCAGCAGTTTTCCCACTTCGTTTTTCTGTCCGCTATCGACCAACACTTGCGCCAGATTGAGCGACACCTCGGCGGCGAGAGGGGCCAAGCGGTGGGCGCGCAACAGGCGTTCCCGCGCCTTCACCGGATGTTGAATTTGCGCGTAGCATATCCCCAGGATGAGCAGAGAACGCACATCGTCCTGATTTTGCTCCAGGCGTTGCCGACAAAGCATGACGATTTCGCTGACGGCGCGCGAGCGCCCTTCAAAAGGGAGTTCGAAGGATTGGAACATGCTGTGCGGCAGGATGGTCTGCTCGTCTTTGCGTTGCGAAACGAGCATTGTCAGCCCTCCCAGCACCGCCATTTTTCCCAACGAAGTGAATTCGAATTCGGCAGGAATGCCGCAGGAAGCGCAGGGGAATTCTTCTCCCGGCAGGAGGGCGGAAGCTTCCTCCTTGCCGATATGGATTTGCTGGATATTGTAGGTATTGACGCCCCCGCAGGCGGTGCAGCGCAACTCCACCCTCAAGCTATCCTGGTAGAGATCGCCGCTATCGAAGCGTTTGTGCTTTTCCTGATCAGACCGGTAATCCTCCAGCGCGCGCGCTTCAACGCCGTCGAAACCTTCCGGGTGTTCGTCCAGCAGGCGGCACAGCACCACGTAGGTCTTGTCGATCAGCCATTGCCGCCGATTCAGTTGAGGCGCCAGCAACGGGAGAAAGCGGCGGTCAGGTGCGCACAGGACGCATTCGAGCGCGTATTCCAGGTCGTCGTTCATCAGCTCGTTGAAACGGGCGCAGGCGAAGTCGGCAACCATTGCGCCGCCGATGTCGGTGATGGCGGAGAGCAGATATATCCGCTGGGCGCTGTCGAAACCGTCCCACTGCGACACGAGCGACGGCAAGGCCGGCTCGCCGATGCGTTCGAGCGCCTTTTTGGCCTGTTCGCACACTAAATCCCCGGCTTGCTCGGAAACCGCCTCGATTAACGCAGTGCTAAATTCGGGATAAGCCAGCTCGCCCATGGTTTGCGCGACTTGAATCTCGCCCCAGGTGTCGCGGGTTTCCTTCAGCCGCCCGATGAGCGCCGGAATGACATCCTCGCGCGGCGCATGCAGCAGGGTTTCCAGCAATTTTCCATGCCACAGCATGGGTTCGATATCCGCGCCTAGCAGGCGGATTGCCGTTTCCATGTCCAGCGTTGCGGGCTGGGGGCGTTCGAAGGTATGAGCGACGGCAGCCAGTAAAAATGCCGCAAAGTATTCGCGCAACATCACTTCACGCGCTTTATCCCCGGCGTAACGACAATGATCCAGCAGGTATTGGGCGAAGCGGATGGCGGGATGATCACGCGGGGCAAGCTGGAACAGGGATAGCGCTTTCTCAAAGAGATCGTCGCCAGAAATCACCTGATCCATCGCATCGAGAGGCGCGCCGGGCTGGAAAAAATCCCCGAGATCGGCAAAACGATATTGGGTGTTGTCTTCCAGCTTGCGGGCGCCCAACTCGAACCAGCCGACATGCCCGAAAGCCGTCCGGGCAAACACGGAAAACAGGTTCTCGATGTTATTGGCGTCATCCTCCGGCAGCAGATCGACGAAGCGCGCAGCCAGGGGTAGGGAGAGTTCCGGGGAGACCGCATGGGCGGCAACGAAATAGTGGGTTGCAAAGTGCGGAAAGCCCTTTTCGCCGGACGCATCGAATTGCTGCAGCAGCCCGTCGAAACAGCGTCGGCGGCTTTCGTCATCCAGCGCGGGCAAGTGTTCGAGGATGGCCAGCGTCTTTCCCTGGTCTGTTGGCGTCTGCACGGCTTCCAGAAACAGCTCGGCGGTGCGCCCGGGCGCCAGCTTCACCAGATGCCGGGCGGCAAGGTGGGGGTATTGCACGCCATTCCACAATCTTTCCAGCGCGGGTAGAAAACCGGCAAACCGGTGCGTTGGGAGATAAAGCAACAATAGCGAAGTCATCTCATCGTCTTTTCCCTCGCCCGCCAGCCAGTGCGCCAACACCAAGTCATGGAACCAGCTATCCGCCATGACATTCAGCCGTGGTGAATTTTCGTGGTCTTGCAGGCGTGTCAAAGCCCATTCCGCGATTAGCGGGTGAGTCAGCTTGCCTTGCGGGAGTTGCAACAGTTGGTCGAAATCAGTCATGTTGGTATGAGACGTAGGTTGTCGAAAAGTAAAGGAGGATCACACGCCTTGCTTCAGGCTTGCGCTGATAAAGTCGTCCAGGTCGCCGTCCAGCACCGCCTGGGTGTTGCCGACTTCGTAATTGGTGCGCAGGTCCTTGATGCGCGATTGATCCAGCACGTAGGAGCGGATCTGGTGGCCCCAGCCGATGTCGGTTTTGCTGTCTTCCAGCGCCTGTTTCTCCTCGTTGCGCTTCCTGAGTTCCAGTTCGTACAGGCGCGCTTTCAGCATGGACATGGCTTCGGCGCGGTTTTTGTGTTGCGAACGGTCGTTCTGGCACTGCACCACGATATTGGTCGGCAAATGGGTGATGCGAATCGCCGAATCGGTCTTGTTGATGTGCTGGCCGCCGGCGCCGGAAGCACGGTAAGTGTCGATGCGCAGATCGGCGGGGTTGATCTCGATTTCGATGGAATCGTCCACCTCGGGAAAAGTAACCACGCTGGCGAACGAAGTATGGCGGCGCGCGTTGGAATCAAACGGCGATTTGCGCACCAGACGGTGGACGCCGGATTCGGTGCGCAGGTAGCCGTAGGCGTAATCGCCGCTGACCTTGATGGTGGCGCTTTTCAGCCCGGCGACTTCGCCGTCGGATTCCTCCAGGATTTCCACCTGGAAGCCCTTGCGTTCGCAGTAGCGCACATACATGCGGTAGAGCATCGAGGCCCAATCCTGCGCCTCGGTGCCGCCGGAGCCGGACTGGATTTCGATGAAGCAGTTGTTGGGGTCCATCGGATGGGAAAACATGCGACGAAATTCCATGTCGGCCACGGTTTTCTCCAGCTTCAGGGCATCCTGCCCGACGCTTTCCAGCGTGGCGTCGTCGCCTTCTTCCCGGGCCATGTCGAACAGGTCGGTGCTGTCGCGCAAACCCTGCTCCAGCGCATTCAGCGTAAATACGATGGATTCCAGCGTGCGGCGCTCGCGCCCCAATTCCTGGGCGCGCTTGGCGTCTTCCCAGATCAAAGGGTCTTCCAGTAGCTGGCTGACTTCGGTCAGGCGTTCCTGCTTGGTGTCGTAGTCAAAGATACCTCCGTAAATCGGTGGTACGAACGGATAAGTCCGCGAGGCGGTTGGCGATGGCGTTGATGTGTTCTGCGTCCATGGTAGTCTTTTAAGAAATTGTTTGGGAAATTACGAATTATACACTTGGTGGCGGGCTGGGAAGCCGCAGCTTCAACCTGGATTCCTCAGTTGAACGGAGGTTTCTAGGTTCAAAAATCATGCCGGAATTTTCATCCCGGCATAAATATCAGCAGCTTAACAACAATATATATTTTATTGGCATTATTTTCACTGTAACCAATTGATTTTACAAAAACACAGATGAAAGGTTATACAGCGCAAGAGGCTCGTGTTGTGTTTTTGTTGACAGAAGCCCCGCAAATAAGGACAATACGCACCTTCCAGATGCCGTAGAAAGAATGCGGCAAACGTAAGCGGGTATCCGGTGATATAGCTCAGTTGGTTAGAGCACAGCACTCATAATGCTGGGGTCGGTGGTTCAAGTCCACCTATCACCACCAAACTCTCTAAGCTCCCCCTCCGAAGCCCGATGAATATGCGCATCGGGCTTTTTGCATTGTGCAACCCGTAGCGGCAAGACGCACATACGGCGCGTGACCATAATCCTAAGCCGGAACCCAAAAATATTTTACCGCAGAGGCGCAGAGATTTTGTAGAGTAGAGTATCCACCCGGCTGGAGCGTATGATCCCAGCCCGGATATTGCATACCCAAAAGGCGCAAGAGCCGGAACAATGGCGCAACAGTTGGTCGTATGAATAACTACGACGCTGCCCCCCAGCCTACCGTGCCGCCCCGTCCGGCTCAGGAATTCAGGTGCTGCGGATAAACCCGCACGATCACGTCGATGCGCTCTATCGCCAGTCCTTCCGGTAGTGTGGGCAAGCCGGTAAGTTCCAGCGCGGCGCTGTCGATATCCATCAACTGGCCGGATTCCACATTGTAGAAGTGATGATGGATATGGACATTGGGGTCGTAAAACACCTTGCTGGGATCGACGATCACTTCGCGGATCAATTTTTTTTTCACGAACAGGTTAAGCGTGTTGTAGACCGTTGCTTTCGAGGTTTCGCTATGGCGGGTGTTGACTGCCGCCAGTATCTGGTCGGCGGACAGGTGCTCCTGCCGGGAAAAGAGCGTGTACGCGATTTCGATGCGCTGATGCGTTGGGTTGATGCCGTATTCCCGCAAGCGATCGACGATAGCGTTTCTGGTATGCATTTCAGTATTCATTTTATGATGTTAGCCTAATAAATAGACTGTGTCTAACCTCCTGGCCTAGCACGGCGCCCAACCGTCAAGCACCATGACGAGATATTTTTCACCGCAGAGGGCGCGGAGGGGAAATCACATGCTCTTCCTCTGCGTCCACTGCGGTGAATAGGTTATTTGACTTAACCGTTTCCCCGGTAATCCTAAGCCGGGCAAGCCGGAACCAAAAATATTTACCGCAGAGACGCAGAGATTTTGTAGGGTAATGGTGTGGTTTCACCCTCCGTTATATTTCTCCGCGTCTTTGCGTCTCTGCGGTTCAACTGAGTTTTGTATTGCAACGATGCGAGGCAGCCCCTACGCTAAACACCCAAAGTTTCTGCCCAGGCAAGCGCTTCGAGGTGGACGCGGTTGACTTTTTTCGGTTCGAGTTGCAAAAAGGTGGATAATTCCTCTATCCGGCTGAAATTTCCGCTCTCGCAGGCTTCCGCCAGCCCCAGAAACGGGCCATAGATGCCGTCCCGTGTTAGCAGGGCATCGCTCACCGCCGCCGGTAGCGATAGCTTTTCCACCACTTGCTCCATCGGCGTTTCCAGGATGGCGTCGAGCATCGAAAATATTCCCACGATGAACAAGTTGTCGCGATCCTGCTGTTCCATGTAGTCCTGCCCCAGCAGTTCGGTGAGGCGTCCGCGCGTCATTGCGGTAATCAGCAGCGCATGGGGGGTCGTCGCCTGACCGGCGGTGACCAGCAGCAGCGTGAGCCAGCGATACAACTGCTGATAGCCGAGTATGGTGATGGCGTGGCGTATCGACTCGATCTCGCAGGACAAGCCGAAGCCGACTGAATTGATGTAACGCAGCAACTTGAAGGTGAGCGCCACGTCGTGCTTGAAAAATTTCTCGATTTCCGGCGGGCTTGCGTTTTCGCGCACCTTGTTGAGCAGCAACAGCACATTTTCATAGGCCGGATTGATGGTCTTGGCCGACAAGGTTTCAGGATGCGCGAAATAGTAGCCCTGGAAATAGGAGAACCCCAGCGCTTTGTAATCCTTGAATTCTTTCGCCGTTTCTACTTTTTCGGCCAATAGCTTGGCGCTAAGCTGGCGCTTTTCCAGCACGTTCAACATCTGGCGCGCCTTATCCATCTGCGTCTGGCGTATATCGACCTTGATATAGCTGGCGATGGGCAACAACGCCGTGTTTTGCTCGTTTAGCACAAAATCGTCGAGCGCAAAGCGGAAACCCTTGCCGCGCAAATGCTGGCAACGCGCCAGCACCTGTGTCGAGGGCTGCACCGTTTCCAGCAGCTCCAGGACGACGCGACCGGGGGGCAGCAGTTCCACCACGCCGCCGCCCAACAACATCGAAGCGGAAACATTGATGAAAGCCAGTTTTTCCCCCAATACCCACTTCGTCCCCAAGTCGCACAACATATTGGCGAAGACGGTGGCGCTGGCGTCAAACTGATCGCTGATTTCAGCGGCTGTGGCAATGCGGTTGTGCCGGAACAACAACTCGTAAGCAACTATTTTCTGCTGCCGGTCGAGGATGGGCTGACGTCCGAGAAAAACATGATCGTGCATCTATCTATTTGCCCCAATTCGAATTCAATGTGCCAAAACCCGGAAACGCGGGCACAAGCTTATCGTAGGCTCAGGCAAATACCGTGGCGCGCGTTTCCAGCGTATTCATGGTCAACAGTTCTTCGATATCCAGCACCAGCACGACCAAACCATCCCCCGACAGCGTGGCGCCGGCGATGCCTCTCGGCTTGATGTCGTGCAATGGCTTGATTACCACGTCGTCGCGTCCAAGGAAGCCATCGATGGCAAGAATGAATGTCGTCACCGTGGTTTGCATCAACACGCCGAATGCCGGCGTAGTGGTGCGCGGCCAGCCGATCAGGTCGGCGAGGCAGCGTATCGGCAACACTTCGTCGCGCACCACCATGATGGCGCGACCGGAAACCTGCTGGATTTCCTTGGGGTTGATCGGGATGATTTCGCGCACCATGGAAAGCGGCACGGCGAAAGGCTGATCGCCCAGGCGCACCACCAGCACCGGCAAAATCGCCAGGGTCAGCGGCAGGGAAATGGTGATGGTGGTTCCGTGGCCTACCGTGGAGGCGATGTCGATGCGACCATTAAGGCGCTGGATGTTGGTGCGCACCACGTCCATGCCGACGCCGCGACCGGATACGTCGGAAATCTGATCCTTGGTCGAGAAGCCCGGCAGGAAGATCAGGTTGAGGGATTGCCGGTCGTCCATGCTGTTGGCGGCTTCCAGGTCGATCAAGCCTTTCTCCAGGGCTTTGCGGCGCAGGGAGTCGGGGCGCATGCCTTTGCCGTCGTCGGAAATTTCCAGGATAATGTGGTCGCCCGCCTGTTGCGCGGAGAGCTTGACCAGACTTTTCGTCGGCTTGCCGCAAGCCTTGCGCTCGGCGGTGCTTTCCACGCCGTGGTCCACCGCGTTGCGCACCAAGTGAACCAGCGGATCGTTGAGGTCTTCGATCATCGTCTTGTCGATTTCGGTTTCCTCGCCGGTAATCACCAGCTCGACATCCTTGCCCAGTTGGCGCGCCAGATCGCGCGCCAGACGGGGGTATTTCTGGAACAGGCGACCGATAGGCTGCATGCGGGTTTTCATCACCGCGTTTTGCAAGTCGCCCACCAGCAGGTCGAGCGAACTTACCGCTTCGTCCAGCGCCTTGAGCGTGTCGCTGTCGGTTTTGCCTTGCAGCACATTGGCGCGCAGGCAGGTCAGGCGGTTCTTGGTCAGGCCGATCTCGCCGGACAGGTTGAGCACCAAATCGAGGCGCGAGGTGTCGACGCGGATCGTGGTTTCCTTGGCGGCCACTTGCACGGGAACCGGCGTCGGCCTGGAACGGCTTGCGCCGGCATCCGCGCTGGGACGCAAGGCTTCCGGTATGGGGGAGGGTTCCATCAGCACGGGGTCGGGAATGACTACCGGCTCCACATGTTTTTCCATCACCTGGCCGGTGATCGCCTGACCGGTGATCGCTTGGTGCAGGGAGTCCCAATCGGGGCCGCCGGGCGCACCTTGCGCCGATGCGGCTGGCGTCGGCGCCGCCGGTGCGGCCAGCGCCAGGTTGCGCGCGCTGTTCGGATTGCCGGACAGCACCGCATCGAGCGCTTTCAACAACGCGGGGTCGGCCGCTTTGGGGAGCTGGGATTGCGCGAGCGAGCCGAACATGTCGCGCACCACGCCGGTGGAAGACATGATTACGTCCATGATTTCCGGCGTGAGCTTCAATTCCATGGTGCGCAGCTTGTCGAACAGGTTTTCGGTGCGATGGCAGAGTTCCACCAGTTCATTGACGTTGAGAAAACCGGCGCCGCCCTTGATGGTGTGAAAACCGCGGAAAATATCGTTCAGCAACGCCTTGTCGTTCGGGCGCTTTTCCAGTTCGACCAGCTTGTTGTCTACATCGGCGAGCAACTCGCCGGCTTCGGTCAGAAAATCCTGCAGCAACTCTTCCATTCCAGTGAAATGGCTCATGGGTTCTCCAGTAATGCGTTTTCGGCGCTCAAGTTAAATCGTCAAAAGCCCAGGCTTTCCAGCAAATCGTCAACCTGCTCCTGGGTCGACACCACATCGCTACGCCCTTCCGGATTGATCACCGGCCCATTGAGCAGCGACGCATCGATCTTCTTGTCCGGCGGCGACGCGGCGATCAGCAGTTGCAGCATGTCGTGCTCCATGCGTTGCGCCATTGCGACAACCTTCTTGATGACCTGGCCGGTCAAATCCTGGAAATCCTGCGCCATCATGATTTCCATCAACTGCTTGTTGGTCGCCTGGGTGCGTTTTGGCACATCCTTGAGGAAATCGCGGGTGTGTTCGGCCAGGTGCTTAAATTCGTCTACGCCGAGTTGGTTGTCGAACACGCGTTGCCATTGCTTGTACAACAGGCTGGCATCCGTTTCCATTTTTTCCTGGATCGGCTGGGCGATTTCAGTGGCGGTCAGCGCCCGCACTGCGGCTTGTTCGGTCATTTTCGCGATGTAGCCGAGGCGGTCCCGCGCATCGGGCATGCCCTCCACCACGCTTTCCAGCGCTTTGTCGTAGCCTAATTGGCGCAACGTGTCGTGCAGCCTGCGCGTCAGATGGCCAATTTGCGAATAGATTTCTTCGCCCTCTTCTGTCACGCCCTCAGCCTTGGCATGCGTTGCGTCTGACCTGATTTCCTCATGCACGACTTCGGCATCGACCACATCCATCTTGTTGCTGTTGCTGCCGGCAGCGACTATGCTATCGAAGAGCGCTTCCAGTTCGTCGGAATCTCCGCTTTCGTTACTCACTACATTCCCCTTTTCTGAAATACCTTGTTGAGCTTTTCTTCCAGAACGGCTGCCGTAAAAGGTTTGACCACATAACCATCCGCACCGGCTTGAGCAGCCTCGATAATGTTTTCCTTTTTCGCCTCGGCCGTCACCATCAATACCGGCAGATGCGCGATATTGGGATCCGCGCGGATGGCTCTCAGCATTTCGATGCCGGTCATATTGGGCATGTTCCAGTCGCTCACCACGAACTGAAAATCGCCGCCGCGCAGCTTGTTGAGGCCGACCAATCCGTCCTCAGCCTCATCCACGTTGGTAAACTGAAGTTCTTTCAGCAAATTGCGGATGATGCGGCGCATCGTCGAAAAATCATCCACTACTAGAAATTTAAGATTCTTGTCAGGCATGAACTACTCCGAAAAGACAAACTTTATTGCTTGGGCTTGTATCATGGTTCCGAATATGCAATCAGCGCTGCAACAAAGGGCGTAGCGTATCGGCCAGCACCGCCGGATCAAACTTGGCTACGTAGGCGTCCACGCCCACCCGCTTGCCCATGTCGCGATTGGCGTCCGATGAGAGCGAAGAGTGCATGACTACGGGAATGCCGTCGAAACGCCGGTCGCCCTTGATATTCTTGGTCAGCACGTAACCATCCATTTCCGGCATTTCGGCATCCACCAGAATCAGGCTGATTTGATCGGAAACCGGAATGCCGTCCTGTTGCGCGCGATTGGCCAAACCTTGCAAGCGGTCCCAGGCTTCCTGGCCATTGGTGGCTTGCTGGTATTTCGCGCCGAGCTTGTCCAGCACCATCACGATTTCCTTGCGCGCCACGGCGGAATCGTCAACGAAGAACACCGTGGTGTCCCTTTCCGTCATCACCGGCGGCATTTCCGGCACCGCCTCAATGCCGAAGGCGCTGGCCAGCACTTGTTCCACGTCGAGTATGGAAACCAGTCGGCCATCCGGCAATTCGGTGATCGCGGTAATCATCCCGTCGTTGCCGGACAGCATGTTTTGCGGCGGCTTGATCTTGTCCCAATCGACCCGGATGATGCGATCCACCTCATGCACCAGAAACCCCTGAGTATGACGGCTGAATTCGGTGACGATCATGGTATGGCCGGAATCTTCCGGCACGCCGTCCATGTGGGTGAATTTAGCGAGCGAGATCACCGGGATAATGTTGCCGCGCAAAGAAATCACGCCCTCCACGCCCTCCGGCATGTAGGGGGTCTTGGTGACAAATGGCGTCTGGCAAACCTCGCGCACCTTGAACACATTGATGCCGAAAATCTCCCCGGTTCCCAGAGAAAACAACAAAATCTCCATCTTGTTGGAACCCACCAGCATAGTCCTGGCGTCCACAGCATCAAGAAGCTGATTGGATTGCATATTCACTTCCCCTACCCTCCGTTCGTTTTTTTAGCCTGCGCGCTGGAATACGGCTTCAAGCCAACAGCCGCGTCAGGACTTCGGCCAGCTTGTGCGGTTCGAATTTCGGCACGTATTCATCGACGCCGATTGCACGTCCGAGTTTCTCGTTGGCCGCACTGCTCAGGGAAGAATGCATCAACACCGGTATCCCGGCAAAACGCGCGTCGCTCTTGATGCATTTGGTCAGCACATAGCCATCCATTTCCGGCATTTCCACGTCGGTTAGCACCAGTTGTATCAAACTGGACGCCGGCACGCGCGCGGCATCCGCCTGCTGGGCTATCCTTTGCAGCTCCTCCCACGCTTGCTTGCCGTTATTGGCGGAAACGTATTTTACGTTCATCGCGTCGAGCGTGCGCGAAATCTGACGCCGCGCCACCGCCGAGTCGTCGGCGAAAAACACCGTGCTCTCGCGCTCCAACGGCTTGATTGAATTGAACACCATCGCATTGTCGTCGAAATGCCCGGTTTCGGACAGCACCTTTTCGACATCCATCATCATCACCAGACGCCCGTCCGGCAATTCGGTCACCGCCGTCACCAGCCCGCCCAACTCGGTGTTCAGCATATCCGGCGGCACCTTCATGGCTGACCAGTCGAGGCGCAAGATGGTGTCCACCGCCTCGACCAGGAAGCCCTGAGTGTGACCATTGTATTCGGTGACGATCATAATCTCGGGTTTGCGTTCGGTTTGCACGCCGACGTATTTCACCAAGTCCACCACCGGCACCAGCGCTCCGCGCAGGCTCACCATGCCTTCCACCGAGGAAGGCATCTCCGGTGCGCGGGTGATCGACGGCACCCGCATCACTTCCCGCACCTTGAACACATTGATGCCGAAAGTCTCCCTACGCCCGGTACGGTCGTCCGTTCCCAGGGTGAACAGCAGTATCTCCAGCTTGTTGGTGCCCGCCAGCTTGGCGCGCGCATCAATATTCTTTAACAACTCCGACATGTTGCGACTCCGTAAGTCATGCTTCGAATCTCGTTATGTGCGAGGGGGTAGGGTGCGAGGCAAAGCCTCATTGTACCGCTAACTTATAACATAATCATACCTTAAAAAATAAGGTAAATATTACTATGGCTCATCGCGAATGTTAATTTTCACTGGATATGCGGGCAGGGTAAATTTGTTCTCAGAAATTCATTATGAAAATCAATGATGAGCAACATTCATGAATCTCGGACAAAAACCAAAAAGTCGTAGGGTGGATAAGCGCAGCGCATCCACCGTGCTAACGCAAGAAAGGTGGATGCGCTGCGCTTATCCACCCTACATTTTTTCTGAGAACAAATTTACCCTGGATACGCGGGTTTGGGGGCTGGGGGCTAGGGTCTGGAGGCGCGCGAACGCGAGGCCAAGCGCCGGTTTTTCCGGCATCCGACCGCCAATCCCTAGCCGTCGGATCGCCCCTTGTGTATCATGCTTTAATAATTATTTTACGCCGTAAACCCAACCTTGCCGGCCACCGCTAAACAAATCGCCCCCGAAGAGCTGGAACAGGCTTTCTCGCTGTTCAATCTGGCTTCCGAACAACTGACCGGCGCCTATCAGGAGCTGCAACAGCAGGTCGAACGCTTGACCGAAGAACTGGCTGTCGCCAATGGCGAATTGCGCCGCCAGTTGCTGGAAAAAGAAACCCTGTCGCAACGCCTGACCCACCTGCTCGCCGCCATGCCGGCGGGCGTGGTGGTGCTCGACCAAAGCGGCATGGTCATAGACGCCAACCCGGCGGCGCACACGATGTTCCCCGGATCGCTGCTGGGCGCCGCGTGGAACGACACCGCCCAGCGCGACCTGCACCCCACCGTGTTGCCCAACGAATGGGAGCTTGATGCGCCCGGCGCAGCCCAACCCAAGCGGGTCAGCATCACCGGCAGCCCGCTCGATTTGGCCGGCGGGCAAGTGCTGGTCATTCTCGACATCACCGAAGCCTACGCCACCCAGCACGAATTGCAGCGCCACCAGCGGCTTTCCGCGATGGGCGAAATGGCGGCCGGCCTCGCCCACCAGTTGCGCACGCCACTCGCCACCGCGCTGCTCTACGCCGCCCACCTGGGCAAAGCCAACCTGCCGGAAAGTGAACGCATACGCTTCGCCGAAAAAGTGCTGGCGCGCCTGCGCTATCTCGAACACCTGATCCAGGACATGCTGATGTTCGTCAAGGGAGAAACCGCCGGCCATGAGAGCATCCCGGTTTCCTCCCTGCTTGCCGAACTGCAACAAGTGATCGAACCGCAACTGGCGCCGGATTTGAAGCTGATCGTTAGCGACCGGTGCGCCGACGCCGTCTTGCTGGGCAGCCGCAAAGCGCTCACCGGCGCGCTGCTCAACCTGCTGGAAAACGCCATGCACGCCTGCCATGAAGGCGGCACCATTCGCCTGACCGGGAGTTGCACCACCCACGAAGCCATCCTGTCGGTCGCCGACGACGGCGTCGGCATCGACCCCAGCGTACAAGAGCACCTGTTCGAACCGTTTTTCACCACGCGCGGCGACGGCACCGGCCTGGGACTCGCCATCGTGCGCGGCGTCACCGAAGCTCACGGCGGAAAAGTCGAACTCATTTCAGCGCCGGGCCAGGGCAGCGAATTCCTGGTGAAATTGCCGTTGGGGGCGCGTCCCTAGTACAGTAGCGCGCAAATTTTTTAAAATCGTTCACCGACGTGGCTTTACGCCGCCCATTCTCAGCAGTTTGGCGGCTACGCGATAAATATCGGGCATGTTGACCCGCCCATCCGTGCGCAGTTCAGCCACGCCGATTCGTCGCATGGCATCCAGCAAAGACCGGAGTAAATCTCCGCCATCGGAAGTAAACTCAACTGGTTCCAGAAAGCCCTCTTTTTTGGCGGATCGCTCAATCTCGATAATGGTGTTTTTTTCCTGCCAGCGCTCGAATAGCGCGCGCTCTTCGCAGGGAACCCGCAAATCGGCTAACGGTTCCAAGGCCGCACCTATCCAGCCATATTCCTCGCGCAATTGTGTCACCCGTAATTCAGAAGCAACTTGAAGGCCATATTGCAGCCCTTTGGGGTCAAGAACCTTATTGATCACTTGATCTCCCCGTTCGGCAGCAGCACGAAAAGCTTCAAGAAAACTTCGCGGGCTGACCAAACCAAAGGCATCGGCCAGATGGTTATGCACCCAAGTGTATGTTTTGCCGCGCCGCGGATCGCTGCCCATATACTGCCCGGCCATCATGGTGAAAACATCTATTTGCTTTTGTTCGCTCTCCATTAATTCAAAGGGCAAGCCGTTTCTTTTTTCGGCGTCAGGTTTTTTACCCAGGCAGGCATCAATCAATTGCTGAAAAGGTATACCGGCAGAAGTGTGGTTTACGAGCAATGAAAATAGAAGACCAAATAAATCCTTCCTCTCCCAAGTTAAGTCCACTTTCGCACCAATCAGTTTGGAAGCATCGGGGAAATTGACGAGAAATTTATCCTCCGCTTGATCCACGCGCATGAATATTTTTAGTTTAATCGCTTTGTAGGCTCTGAAGGCCAGCGCGACACGCATCAATCCCTTGCTTCTCTCGCGGATTTGCACCCAGTTGTCACCAAGCCGGTCCAGCGCATCGAACACGATGATTAAACGCAGGCCATCTTTGACAAGGCGCTGGTCGGCTGCGCGCAATGTTCCTTGCAATCGCTCGGCATCTTCCTCTGCCCAGGCAACCAGACCGGATTTGCCTCGCCACTTGGCGGGAAGCTCGATGTCGATATACGCGCGCAAGCAATGCAGCACTACTGCACGCCAGATGATTTCGGGTTTGAAGCCATCCTTCTCCACAAGATCGTCTAACATTTCTTGGGAAGGGGGGCCGTTTTCGATCAAGTCCGTCCCGGAATATCCAAGTGCCACCCTGCAACTGTCAAGGCCAAGACGTGGATAGAACTTTGAAACAAAATCACGGGTATTGTCGTTAAGCAAGGCGCCGGACCAAAAACTTTTACCAACGCCACGGCCTCCCACAACCAGAATCCGTTCCGGGTCCAGCGCCCCTTCGTGTCCTCGGGGGGCAAATATATCCTTGATCTCAGGCGGGGTGTCGGCTTGGTGCGCCGGGGCAGGAGACAAAGTGGCGAGCGCCTGCCGGATTTTCCTATAGTCAATTTCCTTACTCATGCGCCCCTCTTTGTACACCGAGCAATTCATCAACGCCGCCGATCAAGCCTGTAAAAGTTTGCTCATAGAGCGGCTTGGTCAACAATGAATTCTCAGCCAGCGGATCAAACTCGGTAAAATTGGAACTCGCCAAAATCGGCCAGGCGTAATGCGGCCCCGTAGCGTCATTCAACCCGAATTCCTCTGTCGTGATGGGCTTGCCGGTTTCCCGGTCAAGCAGTGGGCTGCCATCCTCAGCGTATAGCACCCGATCACGATATAAGAATTCGGAAAAGATTGCGTAGGCGCGATCGCGAAAAGCCGCCTGACGTGTTTCATCGGCGGATGCTTTGGCATGCACCATGCGTAGCCGATAGAGCCAATCGTCATCTTCGTCCCTTTTGAAGCGCGCCAGATGAGCAAGCAGATAGCGATAGCTCGCAAAAGTCTGCGGCGTATCCACGCCGAACAGCAAAACATCCGCGCCCAGCCCAAGCAAGGCGGCTGCGGTGCTTTCGTTCAGTCCCGCCCGAGCATCGATTAGGATGGCATCGTAGTGTTTTAGGGACGAAAGCTGGTCTATCAATACCTGCGTTTGTTGCAGGAAGCCCAAGGGTTGCTCATTTTCCTGAGACAATTCCAGATAGGCGCGAGCGATTTTTGCGAGCACATTGGCGGGATAAGCGTCTGAGGCGCTGCCTACCGCCGGTGCTACGTCGATCAGCCCCTTGCCTCGGCCAAACGGGCTGGGCGCAATCATGTCGAGAAGAAACTCCCGGTCGTCCATGCCGACACTACCTACGCCACGTTCCACATACCAATCCAACACGCCGAATTTCGGTTTTTTCTCTTCATCGATTAGCATTGTTCCAATGCCCGGCGCTTCGAGGTCCAAATCGATTGCCAGCACCTTGCGCCCTTGGCGGGCAAGCTCGGTGGCCAGTACGGCGAGCGCGGTGGAGCGTCCCACGCCCCCTTTCAGGCTGGCAAAAACGATGCGGGCAGGGGCCGGCGGCTGCCATCCGGTTGCCGGCTGGGTCAGCCAATCATGGCCGACGATGCGGTGGTCGATTAACCGTATGTCTATTTTTTCGTTATCGTTACTATATGCCTTGCGCGGGGGAAATTGTCCGGTTGGATTGCCCCCAGCGGGCGCACTGCCGCGTTGCAAATTGCTTGCGTGAGAATGACCACGCGGCGCAATTTGCGCCTTGCATTGCATCCCGC
>JBAYVP010000090.1:0-16084 GCA_041674485.1 Sulfuricellaceae bacterium | reverse complement strand
GGCTGGAGTGTGCGGTTTTCCGGGTGCAGGGCAAGGCGCAACGACGCGGAATGGTCGTTCCATTCCAAGGAGTTGCAACGCCGCCATGCGCCCGGAAAACCGTGCAATCCAGCTCGTAGCGCTTTTACCAAACGGGTGAGCGTAAAACATATGACAAAGTTGTTTAGAACCATCATGTTATACATATTGGCAAGCGGTCAACGAAGGTTTCTAGGATCATACCATTACCCTACAAAATCTCTGCGCCTCGGCGTCTCTGCGGTAAATGTTTTTGGTTCCGGCAATAGTCCGGCTTAGGTGATTTCCAGGAATGAATATCCTTGATGGCGCTGCCAAGTAGGGTGAGCGCGTTTTTGTGCCCACCCGCCTGTAGACTCACGTCTCCAGCAACTTCCCCGCCTCGCCCAGCAAAAACTCCTTGAACGCCTGCGCCACGGCGGACAGGCGTTTGCCTTTGCGGTGCGCCACGTACCAGTGGCGCAGGAGGGGAAAGGAAGCCACGTCGAGGATGGCGAGTCGTCCGGTTTCCAGTTCCAGCGCGATAGTGTGCCGCGACACCACCGCCAACCCCATTCCGGCCTGCACCGCCTGTTTGATCGCCTCGGTGGTGCTCATTTCCATGCCGGTGTGCAGCACCATGCCGTGCTGCTGAAAAAAGCGCTCCATCGCCCCGCGCGTGCCGGAACCCGGCTCGCGCACGATGAAGGTCTCGTTTTCCAGGCGGGACGGCGCGATGGCGCGCGCACGCGCCAGCGGATGGCCGGGCGATGCGACCACCACCAGTAGGTTTTCCATGAATGCAGCCGCTTCGATGTCCTGTCCCTCGGGCGGCTGACCCATGATCGCCATGTCCATTTCGTTATCTTTTAACTGGGCAAGCAGGGTTTCGCGGTTGACCACGTTGAGGCTCAGGGTGAGGTTTTCATGGCGGCGGCAGAATGCCGCCAGCAGTTGGGGGGCGAAATAATTCGCGGTGCTGACCACCGAGATATTCAGCTTGCCGCGCCGCAAGCCCTTCAGCTCGGTCAGCACCGCCTCGGCCTCGGCCAGTTGCCCGTCGATGGCGCGGGCGTAGTGGAACATTTCGCGCCCCGCCTCGGTGAGGAATATCTTCTTGCCGATCTGTTCGAACAACGGCAGGCCGACGCTTTCCTCCAGATGTTTGATCTGCATCGAAACCGCCGGCTGGGTCAGATATAGCTCCTCAGCCGCGCGCGAATAGCTCAGGTTGCGCGCCACCGCTTCGAACACCCGCAATTGTCTGAATGTAAGGTGGAGCATGGTTCTTCTTTTAACAAAATACTCAGTTGAACCGCAGAGACGCTTCAGACGCTGATAAAAAAACAATGACGTGATGAACAGGATTGACAGGATGGGTTTTCTATCCTGTCAATCCTCTCTCAAACGTCTGTTTGGTTCCGGCAATTGTCCGGCTTAGGTTTAACCTAGAAAGCTCAGTTGACCGCTTGCCAAGATGCGTAACATGGTGGTTCTAAACAGTTTTGTCATGTATTTTGCGTTCACCCGTATGGTGAGAGCGCTACGAGCGGGATTGCACGGTTTTCCGGGCGCATGGCGGCGTTGCAACTCCTTGCAATGGAATGACCATTGCGCGTCGTTGCGCCTTGCCCTGCACCCGGAAAACCGTACACTCCAGCCCGTTCAACTGAGCTTTCTAGGTTTAACCCATCACAGGGTCGTATACGTTGCCGTGGCGCCATTCGCGACGAAGATCAACACCAGCAGCACCGCCACGCCTAACGCCACCCTATCGATCAGTCGCCCCAGCATCCGCAGGATATGCCCAAGCGAACCGGCAGGCAATTCCAGCCAGGCATGCAGACCCAAGCGCAAGGCGCCCCACAGTCCGGTGACAATGCACAACAGATGCAGGTTATCCACGGAAATTTCATTCAGCAGACTATTGCCCGCCGTCCATGGCCAGAAAGGCTGGAGATCGGCGTGCATGAAGCTGTCCAGCAGGATGTGCGAAAAACTGCCGAGCAAGGCGCCAATCCACGCGGCGGACAGCGAAATGTGTGTTTGCGCACCCAGCCAACGCGCCTGTGCCACGTTCAATTGGCGATTCCACCAGCGCAACCAGGCTTCGGCCAGCCGGCGACCCGGCCAGACGCTGATTGCCGCCACCGCAGCCGCGCCCAGATAGCTGTGCCATTGCCGATGCGCGGGGTCGCCGCTAAGCAACAGCCACGCGATGGGTTCGATGTCGATGAGGATGTTGGCGAGGGCGAACACCGTCCAGCTCATGCGCGTCGTCGCATAGGATTTGAACAGCAGACCGGGGCCAAAATGGAAGGGGGTGATGGGCATTGGTTACAACCGCACGGGCAATCTCACCGCAGCCGCAACGCATTCAGCACCACCACCAGCGAGCTGGCCGACATGCCGAGCGAGGCGAGCCATGGCGGGATCATGCCGAACGCCGCGAACGGCAATGCGATTAGGTTATACACCACCGCCCAGGCGAAATTCTGGCGCATAACCACCATGCTGGCGTGGCCGGTTTCCAGCGCGCCCACGATGTCGAGCAGGTGTTCCGCCAGCAGCACGATGTCGCTGCTGGAGCGCGCGACCTGCGTGCCGCCGCCCATCGCGATGGAAACGTCGGCGCCGGCCAGCACCGGCGCGTCGTTCACGCCGTCGCCGACCATTGCGACGATGTCGCCGCGTTGCTGGAATTCGCGTAGCGCGGCCAGTTTGTCCTCGGGGCGCATGCCGGAGCGCCAGACGGTTATCCCGGCCTGCGCGGCGACATGCGCGACGGCGTCCTCGGCATCGCCGCTTAATATCGTCACCGGTATTTTACGTTTTTTCAGCATGTCCACCAACTGCGCGGCTTCCGGGCGCAAGCCGTCGGACAGCACGAACAGCGCCAGCACCCGCTGCGCGTCGCACAACCATACCAAGGTGGCGCCTTGCGGCACGCCGTCCGGCAGCGCGCAATTTTCGGTCAACGGCGTCATCCGGCGGCTGCCCAGCGTGTAGGCGTTTCCGCCTATCGCACCGCTCACGCCCTTGCCGGGCAGGTTTTGCGGCTGGCGCACTTCCTGCAAATCCGTGTGCGCCACCCGGCTCAGGAAGCTGTCCGCCAGCGGGTGTTCGGATGCGCGTTCCAGGCTTGCCGCCAGCGCCAGGCAGTCTTTTTCCGCCATGTCGGCCAGCGCCACAGTCTGTTGCAGCACCGGCTTGCCGTGGGTCAACGTGCCGGTTTTATCCAGCACGACGTGAGTCACTTTGGCCAACGTTTCCAACGCGTGGCCGCGCGTCATCAGGATGCCGCGCTTGAGCAGGTGCGAGCCGGCGGCTGCGAACGCCGCAGGCGCAGCCAGGGACAGCGCGCACGGGCAGGTCACCACCAGCACCGCAAGCACGATTTCGAAGGCGCGCGCCGGCTCTATCCACCACCACGCCACACCAACCACCACCGTTAACACCAGCAACCCGTAGGTGAAGTAACTCGCAACCTTGTCCGCCAATTGCGCAAGACGCGGCTTTTCCGCCACCGCGCGGTCCAGCAGGCGGACGATGCCGGCCAGCACGGTGTTTTCCCCCACCCCGGTGACTTTGAGCAGCAGCGGGCTTTCCAGGTTGATGCTGCCGGCGATTACCGGAGCGCCGGGGGCTTTGAGCACCGGGCGGCTTTCGCCGGTCAGCAGCGCTTCATCGACCGAACTCTCGCCTTCCATCACAGCGGCATCGGCGGCGATGGCCTCGCCCGGTTTGGAGAGGATCAAGTCGCCGGTGTTCAATTCCATCACCGGTACGATTTCATGGCTATCGCCGACCACCCTGGTCGCCATCGCAGGCGCCAGCTTCAGCAGGTTTTCGGCGGCTTCCACGGATTTTTCCTGCGCGCCGCGTTCAAGGAAGCGGCTGCCCAGCAGGAACAGGCAGAACATGGTGATTGCATCGTAATACACCACGCCGTCGCCGTGCAGCGTGGTCCACGCGCTGCCGATAAACGCGCCGATAATGCCTATGGATACCGGCACGTCCATATTCACGTTGCGCGCGGCAAGCGCATACCACGCGCTCTGATAGAACGGCCAAGCGGCGTAGAACACCACCGGCAACGTTAAAGCCAGGCTGAAATAGCGCAGCATATGGGCGGTGGATTGCTCCATGCCGAACGCAGCACCTGCGTACAGCGCCACCGCGAGCATCATCACTTGGCCTGCGGACAGCCCGGCGATACTGATGCGCCGCAGGTCGCGGGCGCGCTGCTGCTTGCGCAGGGTTTCCTGGCGCTCCGCGCTGTAGGGGTGGGCGTTGTAGCCGAGGAGTTGGATTTCCTTGAGTATCTGTGACAGCTTGATGGTTTCATCGTCCCAACTGATGCGGGCGCGATGGGTGGCGTAGTTGACCTGGGCTTCCAACACCCCCGGCAACTGACGCAAATGGCGCTCGTTAAGCCAAATGCAGGCGGCGCAGGTGATGCCTTCGAGAATCAGGGAGGCCTGCCTGACGGACTCGCCCTGATGCAGCACAAAGCTTTTCTGGATGCAGGGATGATCGTACAGCGCGAGCTGTTTCAGCTCGTCGGGCACCAGTTCGTGGCCGACGCCGGGCAGCGCGGTGCGGTGCTTGTAGTAATCGGTCAAGCCGTTTTCGACTATCGCCTGCGCCACCGCCTGGCAGCCGCGGCAGCACATTTCGCGCGGCTGGTTTTCGATTTCGAGCGGATAATGCGCGCCCGGCGGGATGGGCAGGCCGCAGTGGAAACATTCCTCGTGGGCTTGCGGCTCGTTCAACCTGGAAACCTCCGTTGAACGGGCTGGAGTGTGCGGTTTTCCGGGTGCAGGGCATACCCGACGGCCTTACGGCCTGGGCACAAGAGGCGCAACGCCGAAGAATGGTTGTTCCATTCTGAGAAGTTGCAACGCCGCCATGCGCCCGGAAAACCGTGCAATCCAGCCCGTAGCGTTCTCACCACACGGGTGGGCGCGAAATAGATGACAAAGTCGTTTAGTGCCGCCATGTTACGCATTTTGGCAAGCGGTCAACGGAGGTTTCCAGGTTCATCTACTGCTGCATTTCGGCGACGCGTATCTCTTTAGCAGTCTCGTATTTGTCCTGGCCGCGCACAATGCTCAGAACGGCGACCCAATGCCCAGGCTGCTCCAATAAAACCTGCCCTTGGTATTTGCCGGCGCCCCGCGCGGCGAATTCGATGGGTTTTCCGGCTTGTCCGCCGACCGGGCGCTTTAGCAGCAACTGCACATTAGCGTCTTGCAACGGCTGATCGGCCTTGTCGCTCAAGGTTACGTCAACCTCCCCCGCTTGTCCCGGATGCAAGCCATCCAGCCCGCCCACTTCGATCTTCCAGCCCAGTTGGCGCTGCTGCTCGGTCTTTTTCATGTACTGGCTGACCGTTTTGGCTGCCTCCTCGTCGTGCGGCACTTCGCCGGAAAAAGCCGTGTAGACGGTTTTTTCCTGCGCGTTGGGCAGCACCCACTTGGCGACGCCCGGCGGCAAGCCATGCATCGCCACGTTCAGGAACATTGCCATCAACACTGCCAGCAAGATGAAGAAGGTGATGAAGGTCGCCGGTATCCAATGCATACGGCTGCCGACGACGGTCTGCGCGCTGCCGCTCAGGGTCAGCACCGTTGCGGTGGCGACAAACAGCGCCAGATGCAGCGCGAGCATGTCCGCGCCCGCCCAGTGGCTCATGCTGTAGAGCATGATGCCCAGCGTGGGGATGATGCCGCTGATCACGCCGCGCCAGTAATTTGACACCCCGGCCAGCCGCAGTGCGAAATAGAGCGCCGCGATCAGCACCATGCCGCCGAATAATGTTGAAGTCATTATCGTTAACCCTCCTGATTAATGGGTATGAAAATGCAATTTTTTGGTCATCGCCTGGCCCGGTTTGGCGTTGGGCGTCACGACAAACTCAAATTCACCGATCTTGTCGGCAACCGCCGGATTGAGATTCACGCTTGCCAACACCATCACGCTTTTCCCCGAGCGCACCTTGACATCGTTCATGCCGCCTAAGTCCAGCGCGCCCTCCGGCAGGCCGCGCGCATCGATATGGTAATGCTGCTCCCCGGAGGTTTTGTTGGTGATATGGATTTGGTAACGGTTGCGGATAGTCCCATCGGATAGCACCACGAACAGCGGTTGGCGCACCGATTGTATCGACAGTTGCACTTCCGTGCGAGTGGCGAGATTGTAAACCAGCGCGCTCATCATCACCAGAATGGCGACGCCATAGCCCACGGTGCGCACCCGCAGCAAGTCGATATGCACCTTGCCGGGTTTTTCGCTTTCGATGTTGATTTCCGAATCGTAGCGCACCAATCCGCGCGGAAACCCGACCGAATCCATGATGGTATTGCATGCATCGACGCACAGGCCGCAGGAAATGCACTGGTATTGCATGCCCTTGCGTATGTCTATGCCGGCAGGGCAAACCTGCACGCACATTCCGCAATCGACGCAATCGCCCACTCCCTGGGCATGACGCTCTTCCCGCGTCTTGGCGCCCACATGCGGCGCGGCGCGACCGGCGCGGCCTTCGCCGCGCAGAGTGTCGTAATAGGGCGCCAATGTTTCCGGCTCGTACATCACCCCTTGGAAACGGGCGTAAGGGCATATGAAGATGCATATCTGCTCACGCGCCAATCCGGCGGCGATATAAGTGCTCGCCGTCAGGATCAGCACCGTGAAATAGGCGACGAACGGCAATGTGCCGGCGATAAAGCGCGCGGTCAATTCGGGCGCATAGCCGAAATACATGATGAAACTATACGCCGTCCAGAACGACAAGAGCAGCCACAGCGCGTGGGTCAACCCGTATTTGAGGATTTTTTCGCCGTTCCACGGCTGCTTGTGCAGGCGGATTCTGGCCGGGCGCTCGCCCTGTATCCAGCTTTCGATGAAAATGAACGCATCGGTCCACACCGTCTGGAAACAGAAATAGCCGCAAAAGGCGCGCCCCACCAGCCCGGTGATGAAAAACAGCAGCGCTGCCGCAATGAACAGCAACAACGATAGCAAAATCAGGTCTTGCGGATAGATGACCAGATCGAAAATGAAAAAGCGGCGCCCAACCAAGTCGAACAGCACCGCCTGGCCGGGCGCTTCATTGCGTCCCCAAGGCAGCCAGGGCAGGCCGAAATACACGCCGAACGCGAGCAGCAGCACCAGGTTCTTGAAATTGCGGAATGTCCCCTTAACCGAGCGCGTGTAAATCGGGATGCGCTTCTGGAACATCGGCGTATTCCCCGGCTGGCCGTGGACTGCATCCACTTTGTTATCTTCCTGCATCATCAACTCCTAAGCCGGACGAGCCGGAACTAAATATTTACCGCAGAGACGCGGAAGACTTCGTTATTTCTCCGCGTCTCTGCGGTGAAAACCATCCTAGTCGCCGTAGGCTGGGGTGTTGCTTGCGAACCCCAGCATTTTAACGCATTGCAACTGCTGAAACTCATACATCCCCGCCACCCGCCTACGCGGACTTTTGCAGGTTGCAGTATCCATTCCGTTGATGCGCAATAAGTTGCATTGGTTCCATAGCGTATGAAAAAAACCACCATTTCAGCCTGTCGGAAAGAAAAAACCCCGCCCTGATGGGCGGGGTTTTTCCGATTGCCGTAAGGCCGGCAAGTTATGCGCTACTACTTGCTCCCGCCGCCCAGCGTATCATGCACGTAAGAGGCCAGCAGCTTAATCTGCTGCGCGGTCAAACGCTCTTTCATCGAAGGCATCACACCCTTGTTTAGGCCGGACATGACCACCGCCTTGACTGCCGCGACTTTCTTGTCGGCGGCAGCAGCCGGCACATTGGCCCACAGCCAGATTTTGTCGGTCAGGTTGGCGCCGCCGATATCCTTGTTACCCTTGCCGTCCGCACCATGGCAAGCGAAGCAAGTGCCCTTGCCGTGGAACAGTTCATCACCCACTTTCGCCTTGGCGGCATCGGACGGTTCGCCGGACAGGCTCAACACGTAGTTGGCCAGGCTATCCATTTCGCCGTCGTTGAGGTCCGCACCACCCTTGGGCGGCATGTTGCCGTGGCGACCATTGGTGATGGATTCCTCGATTTTGGCGTAAGTGCCGCCAAAAATCCAGTCGTCGTCAACCAAGCTGGGCGCGAAACCCATTTTGCCCTGGCCGCCGCTCTGATGGCAAGGTGCGCAATTGTCCTTGAACAACACGCCGCCGGCGGAAGCCACAAAACCGGAAGATTCGGGATCGGCCTTGATTTGCTCGAAAGACAGCGCGGCGATTTTGTCGAAATACTTCTTCTGGGACTCGCGCGCTTCCTGCATATCCTTCATCAGCAAGGCGCGTGTGCTCCAGTGGGTGGTTTTTTCGACGCCCTTGTCATTCTTGTAGGTGATGGTGGTCGTACCGGTTGTAAAGCCCTTGCCGACCGGCCACGCGGGGTAAAGCACCCAATACACCACCGAAAAAATGATGGTGAAATAGAATGCCCACAACCACCAAGTTGGCAGAGGGTTGTTGTACTCCTGCAAATCACCGTCCCACACGTGGCCGGTGGTTTTTTGCTGCATGTTGTCTTGACTCATGGTTAGGTTTCCTCTGTGTCCAGATATTTCAATCTTCATGGAAGGGCATGTGTTTGTGGGATTCCAAGCGTTCTCCGCGCTCCTTGCTGCCGAGCACGTACCACAGGATGCCGCAAAAAGTGATGAAGAAAATCACCAAAGACAGCGGTTTGGAATTTTCGAACTTGGTGAACCACATCAGCCATTCCATGATTGTCCCTTTCGTCCTCGGATGATTTTAGCGGTATTGCACGAAGCGGTCATTGTCGTACTTGGTGAAATCGACCATCGTTCCCAATACCTGCATGTAGGCAACCAATGCATCCATTTCCGTCACGTCGTTTGAATTGCCGTCGTAATTGCCCGTTTGGGCTTGGGCAACCAACGTTTTATCCGCATCGGGAATATGTAATTGCTTGGCTGCTTCCGCGCCGAAATCCTTGGTGTTCCTATCCAGTTCGGCCTGATCGATTGAGTAAGGCACACCGGTGATGCGCAGTGCCGCCAGACGCTCCTTCACGTCGGACGTATCGAGCGGCGACATCAGCCACGGATAGTTGGGCATCACGGATTCCGGCACCATGGAGCGCGGCGCCTTCAAGTGCTCGACATGCCACTCGTTGGAATATTTCTTGCCGACACGCGCCAAATCCGGCCCGGTGCGCTTGGAGCCCCACTGGAACGGATGGTCGTACTGGGACTCGGCAGCCAGCGAGTAATGGCCGTAGCGCATTTGCTCGTCGCGGAACGGACGTATCATCTGCGAATGGCACAGGTAGCAGCCCTCGCGGATGTAGATATCCCGGCCACGCTGCTCCAGCGCGGTATAGGGACGCACACCTTCGGCTTTTTCTATCGTGTCCTTGATGAAGAACAGCGGCACGATTTCGACCAATCCGCCGATACTGATAGCAATCAGCGTCAGTACCAGCATCAGGCCAAGGTTTGTTTCGATCTTTTCATGTTTAATCATGATCTCTCCTCGTTTTCTCCTGGAAGCCCCGCACGAATGGCGCGGGGCGTCGCATCTCAATCAATTACGCGGTGGCCAGCTTGCCGGAAGCCGGAACGTTCGAAGCCTGGCTGACGGTCATGTAGACGTTGTACACCATCAGTATCATGCCGCTCAGGAAGAACACCCCGCCCAAGGCGCGCATCACGTAATAGGGGTGCATCGCGGCCACCGTTTCTGCAAAGGAATATTGCAGGTTGCCGAAATCGTCATAAGCACGCCACATCAGCCCCTGCATGATGCCGGATATCCACATCGAAGTGATATACAGCAACGTACCTATGGTCGCCAGCCAGAAATGTACGTTGATCAGCTTGACGCTGTACATTTTGCCGGTGTCCCACAGCTTGGGAACCAAGTGGTAGAGCGAGCCGAAGGTAATCATCGCGACCCAGCCCAGCGCGCCGGAATGGACGTGGCCTACCGTCCAGTCGGTGTAGTGGGACAGCGCGTTAACATCCTTCAGCGACATCATCGGGCCTTCGAAGGTGGACATGCCGTAGAACGACAGCGACACGATCAGGAAACGCAACACCGGATCGGTGCGCAGTTTGTCCCAGGCGCCGGACATGGTCATGATGCCGTTGATCATCCCGCCCCAGGAAGGCATCAGCAACATGATCGAGAAGGTCGCCGCCAATGTCGAAGTCCAATCGGGAATCGCCGTCCAGTGCAGGTGGTGCGTACCCGCCCACATGTACATGAAAATCAGCGCCCAGAAGTGGACGATGGACAGGCGGTACGAGTAGATCGGACGCCCTGCCTGCTTAGGCACGAAGTAGTACATCATGCCGAGGAACGCCGCCGTCAGGTAGAAGCCCACCGCATTGTGGCCGTACCACCATTGCGTCATTGCATCCTGCGCACCGGAGAACACCGGGTAGGATTTGGTCAGGCTGACCGGCACCGCCAGGTTGTTGAAGATGTGCAGCAATGCGACCGCCAGGATGAAAGCCAGGAAAAACCAATTGGCCACATAAATATGCGGTTCCTTGCGCTTCATCACGGTGCCGATGAAGTTGATTGCATAGATCACCCAGATCACGGCGATCAGCAAATCCACCGGCCACTCCATTTCGGCGTATTCACGCCCCTGGGAGTAACCCAGCACATCGCCCAGCGCCGCCAGCACGATGATCAGTTGCCAGCCCCAGAAGGTGATACAGGCCATGCCGTCGGACAGCAAACGCGTCTGACAGGTGCGCTGCACAATGTAGTAGGTGGTGGCAAACAGCGCACAGCCGCCGAAGCCGAAAATGACCGCACCGGTATGAACCGGACGCAAACGGCCAAAGGTAATCAGGGCGAAATCCATATTGAGCGCGGGCCACGCCAGTTCGGAGGCGATGAACACCCCCACCAGCATGCCCACGGCGCCCCACACCAGTGCCATGATCGTAAATTTTCGAACAATATCGTAGTTATATTGCTCGGTGCTCGCTACTCCAACCGACGCCATAATTTTCTCCTTGCTGTCAATATAAAGCGTTCCCCCAACAAGTCACGAAGCCATTCCCGCCGGCTCGGAACTCGCCCCAGTCAACTGCGGCAACCAGAGTATGCAACGCAAAAAACACAGGCTAATCTCCTGCCGCGCGCCCAGCCTGTTTGCCTTGCTACAGTGTGACCGTGCCAAATGGCACTGTTACTGTTCGAAACTGTGCCAATATAACTCCAATCGCATATCGCGGCACTGACTTGTGTCAACCTTTGTGCATTTATTCAATACCCCGTTATCCGAATTATCCTAGAAAGCTCAGTTGAACGGGCTGGAGTGTACGGTTTTCCGGGTGCAGGGCAAGGCGCAACGACGCGCAATGGTCATTCCATTGCAAGGAGTTGCAACGCAGCCATGCGCCCGGAAAACCGTGCAATCCAGCCCGTAGCGCTCTCACCAAACGGGTACACGCAAAATAGATGACAAAGTTTTTTAGAACCACTATGTTCACATCTTGGTAAGCGGTCAACAGAGGAATCTAGGATTATCCTGACGGAACCGCCCGGCGATTGAACCTTGCAGCATTGCCGATGTACCATGGTATATAGGTTTCCCCCGATTTGGAACAACAATCCGGTCGGAAAAATGCCTGGAGAGGAAAAATTTTCGCCGACCGGGTTGTTTTAAGAGGCTTCCGCCAGCAAAATGGCATGTTCGCTCTCTGAAGTTGGTGGCATAGATATGGAATCCGTAATGCTGGGCAAAAAAAGTATGCCGTTAAATCATCGCAGGGTCACGTTAGTCATTCCGCCATCGCCGTTTCTGCTGGATGAGCGCGTATTCGTGAGCCTGGGCGTCTTGCGGGTCGCAGGCGCGCTGGAAAGGCACGGCGTCAAGGTCGGGCTGCTCGATCTGTCGGGGGTGGGCAATTTCCTGGATGTCTTGCGCACACATCTCGAAGAAAATCCCCCGGAGTGGATCGGCATCACCTGCACGACGCCGCAACTGCCTTCTGCGGTAAAAATCGCACGGCTGATCCGTGCTGCGACGCCCGGATTACGCATCGTCCTGGGCGGCCCCCACGTCACCCTGACCTACTCGGCGCTTAAAGTCGAACGCAAACTGGGCATCGCCAACGGTCGTGCCGGCAAAGCCGCGCAGGTGATGGAAAGTTATTTCGACATTATGGTGTCGGGAGATGGCGAATTCGCCGCGCTGGAACTCTTCCGGGAAAATTGCCCGCGCGTCATAGACGCCGACGACGACAAGGGGGCGTGGTTCATGTCGAGCGCGCAGTACGAGGCGCTGCCCATGCCGGCCAGGCACTTGGTGGATTTATCCAGCTATAACTACGAAATTGAGGGGTTTCGCGCCACCAGCCTGATCGCCCAGCTAGGCTGCCCGTTCCACTGCGGTTTCTGCGGCGGCAGGAATTCGAAAAGCCTGCGCCGGGTGCGCAACCGCAGCGTCAACTCGGTAGTCGGCGAAATACGCTTCCTGCACGAGCGCTACGGCCACACGGGCTTCATGTTCTACGACGATGAACTCAACGTGAACAAATCCCTGGTCGAACTCATGAACGCCATCCACGACCTGCAAAAAGAACTGGCGGTGGAATTCCGCCTCAGGGGCTTCATCAAGTCGGAATTGTTTACCGAGGAGCAAGCCGAAGCGATGGTAAGGGCAGGATTTCGCTGGATACTCTGCGGATTCGAAGCCGCGAATCCGCGAATTCTCGAAAACATCGACAAAATCGCCACGGTTGAAGACAACACGAGGGCGGTGCGGATTGCGAAAAAATACGGCCTCAAAGTCAAGGCGCTGATGTCGATCGGGCATCCGGGCGAAAGCGAGAAGTCCATCCTGGATGTGCGCGACTGGTTGATCGACATGCGCGTGGACGATTTCGACTGCACCGTCATCACCACCTACCCCGGCACCCCCTATTACGACTTGGCCGTGCGCAACCCCGACTATCCCAATGTGTGGACCTATACGCACAAAAAATCAGGAGACCGGCTCCACGCCTATGAACTCGATTACACCGAAACGCCCGATTATTACAAGGGGGACCCGAACGGCGGCTACAAATCCTATGTGTTTACGGACCATCTTTCCGCCGAACAAATCGTTGCATTGCGCGACCGGCTGGAAAATGAAGTGCGCGCTAAACTTTCCATTCCTTTTTACCCCGGCAAGGCGGCGATCCGCTATGAGCATTCCATGGGGCAAGGGCTTCCCGCTTCGCTGTACCGGGAGTCCAATATGCTGGGGCTGGACGGCTAAGCGTGGCTCACGCCTTCTTGTAAATCCCGATCACCTTATACCCCAAGCCGTTCGAATTGATCCAGTCCTGATGCAGCACAAAGCCTGAAACCAAGTCGGGGCGTTCGCGACTGAGCGCATCAAGTATCCGCTGCTGCGGATACTGCTTCAGCTTGCCCAGTTCCGACAAAACCGAAATCGTTTCAACGCGGCTCATGCCGGCTTTTTCCGCCGCGAGGTCCAGTGAAGCGCAGTCGAAATAATTGTAATGGATCAAGCCGTTGAAAATCTGGTTCCGCGCCCCTTCAACCAGGGTGATGAGCGCGCCGACATTCGGAACCTGGATTAAGGCAAGGCCATCGTCGCTGAGCACGGATAATATCTGCGCCATAAAACCGACCGGATCGGTCAGATGCTCTATGACATCCATGCAGGTTACAACATCGAAACGTTTTCCGTTGAGACCTTCCGGCTTGAAAACGTCCACGATGACGGAATGTCCCTGGTTCAGCGCGATGGCCGCAGCATCCGCATTCGGTTCTATGCCCAGCGCCTCAAGACCATAGCTGCCGGCCACTTCCAGCCCGGCGCCGACAGAGCAGCCGATTTCCAGGTAGGTTTTCATGGGGCGCGGCGCGTGCAACAGCACCTGCTGCAATTCGAACTCAAAACGTTTCAACGCGCATGCACGGTAAAAATCCTGGGTCAACATGGATAGATGGTGGCCGGATATTTCCCCCATCTCCATATACCCGGCGTGTATCTTTTCCGGATCGAGAATCGGACTGGCGTACACGAATCCGCATGACCGGCAACGATTGACGGGAAAGCGGTATTTGACGAAAAGGACTTCCCCGCCCGCCTCGCCGCACAATGGGCATGGCCGTTCCACGAGAATGCCGGGGTCTATCCCGCCCCGCTCGTCGGATGGAAGCGCCAGCGCATATTCCTCGAAGCGCATTTCGAGATCATCGCGCCCGGTCTTGTCCGCGTACAGGAAAGGCGTGTCGCTGAGCGATTGATCGAACGCATCGCGATGGATAAGCGCAATCCCTGGTTGCATCCCGGATGTATTCATGTTCGCTTCACTTTTCCGACAAAAGTTTCTTGAAATAAGCGATGGTCTCCTTTAGCCCGTCTTCGAGACAGACTTTCGGACTCCAGTCCAGTTGTTTTTTCGCGCGACTGATGTCGGGCTGGCGCTGGCGCGGATCGTCCGAAGGCAGCGGACGATATTCGATACGGCTTTTCGAACCGGTGAAACGCAGCACCAATTCAGCCAGTTCGCGTATGGTGAATTCCGCAGGATTGCCCATGTTGATCGGGCCGATTTCCGTGTTATGGTTCATCATCCGCAGCAACCCTTCCACCAGATCGTCCACATAGCAAAACGAACGGCTCTGGTTGCCGTCGCCATACAGGGTAAGCGGTTCGCCGGCAAGCGCCTGGACAATGAAGTTGGAAACCACCCGCCCATCCTTGGGGTGCATGCGCGGACCGTAAGTGTTGAAAATCCGCACCACACGGATATCCACCTTGTGCTGCCGGTGGTAATCGAAAAAAAGCGTCTCGGCACAGCGTTTTCCTTCGTCGTAGCAAGCGCGCGGACCGATAGGATTGACATTGCCAAGGTAGTCCTCCGTCTGGGGATGCTCCAGCGGATCACCATAGACCTCGCTGGTGGATGCCTGGAGGATCCGCGCCTTGCAGCGCTTGGCCAGCCCCAGCATGTTAATCGCCCCGAGCACGGAAGTCTTCACCGTGGCGACAGGGTCGTTCTGGTAATGGATAGGGCTCGCCGGGCAAGCCATATTGAATATTCTGTCAACCTCTATGTAGATCGGCAGCCCGACATCGTGCCGCGTCAACTCGAAATTGGGTTTCCCGAGGAGGTGGCGGATATTATTCTTGGCGCCGGTTTGGAAATTATCCAAACACACAACCTCGTGGCCGGCCATAACCAGCCGTTCGCACAGATACGAGCCGACGAAGCCGGCGCCGCCGGTAATCAGGGTGGTGGGGTTCATGCCTAAGCTCCTTGTCTGGCCGGATTGGCCTGGGTGTCCGTCCGTGGCAGCCCGGCAACCTGTTGCCCCACTCGTCCCGCAGCTTGACGGCAGGCAACGGCTTTTTTTATGAAACAAAAGACCAGCGAGGGCATATGCAATTTATGAAACATCCGGGATAAGTTGCCAGCCGCGAATTGTAGCCTGTAGACCAGTCAGGTGAAAGCTTGACGTTGCAAAGGCCACGGTAAATTTGTTCTCAAGACCCGCCCGCAGCGCTTGCTGCGCAAATTGTGGCCGCGCAAAGTATATTACTCATACGGACGACTGTCGCGCCCTTGTTCCTGCTTTAGCCGGTTTACAATGGCGGTGGCGCCCTTCACGGGTGAACAAAATCTTTCATAACAATTTCCCCCGCGAGAAGGCATAAATCTCTCCCCATTTCCGTGCTTCGCCCCATTCCCTGCCGCGTTGCGCTACAATCCGTCCATGGCGCACGACCACGACACCGGCTACAAACTGCTGTTTTCGCACCCGGAGATGGTGCGCGACCTGCTGGTCGGCTATGTGTCCGGGGAGTGGGTAAATGAGGCGGACTTCTCCACGCTGGAGCGTATCAACGCGAGCTACGTAACCGCTACGCTCAAACAACGGCACGACGATGTGGTCTGGCGCGTCAGGTTGAAAGAGCGTTGGCTATGGATATATTTGGTGCTGGAATTCCAGAGCGAACCCGACCCCTGGATGGCGCTACGCATGTTGGTGTATGTCGGGCTGCTCGCGCAGGACTTGGTCAAGCGGGGCGAACTGGCGCAAGGTC
>JBAYVP010000089.1:0-16099 GCA_041674485.1 Sulfuricellaceae bacterium | reverse complement strand
CAAACCGCTTTGGAGCCGAGTTTTGATAGGGTATTCCCCAAACCCGTCAATCCCCCTCATAATTCGTTTCTTAGCGCGCTCCTGCGCATGGTGGCTTGAGGCGTTTCAGTGAAACTTCAGTTCAGTACTTAGGTTCAAACCAGTTTCTTCTTCAATATTTCGTTAACCTGCGCCGGATTGGCTTTACCCTTGCTGGCTTTCATCGTCTGACCGACCAGCGCGTTGAAGGCTTTTTCCTTGCCGGCCTTGAATTCGGCGACCATGCCGGGGTTGGCGGCCAGCACTTCGTCGATGATTTTCTCGATTGCACCGCTATCGGACACCTGTTTCAGTCCCTTGGCCGCGATGATGGTATCGGCATCCCCCTCCCCCGCCCACATTGCGGCGAAGACTTCCTTGGCGATCTTGCCGGAGATGGTGGCGTCCTGGACGCGCTTCAGCAGGCCGGCGAAGTGGGCGCTCGAAATCGGGCTGTCGGCAATGTCCTTGCCTTCCTTATTGAGCGCGGCGGACAAGTCGCCGATCACCCAATTGGCGACCAGTTTCGAATCGCCGCCAAGCGCTTGCGCCGCTTCCTCGAAATAGCCGCTCAAATCGCGCGAGGCGGTCAGTATCGCGGCATCGTAGGCGGACAACGCATAGTCGCGGATGAAACGCTCGCGCTTGGCTTGCGGCAGCTCCGGCAATGTAGCGCGCGCCGCTTCGATGAAATCTTCGCCCACCACCAGCGGCAACAGGTCGGGATCGGGGAAATAGCGGTAATCGTTGGCTTCTTCCTTGGAGCGCATGGAGCGGGTTTCGTCGCGGTCGGGGTCGTACAGCCGGGTTTCCTGAACGATGCGCCCACCACTCTCAATCACGTCGATCTGGCGCTGCACCTCAAAATCGATGGCTTTTTCCAGAAATTTGAATGAGTTGAGGTTCTTGATCTCGCAGCGCGTGCCGAGCTTGTCCGAGCCTTTCGGGCGCACCGAAACGTTCGCATCGCAGCGGAACGAGCCTTCCTGCATATTGCCGTCGCAAATGCCGATCCAGCGCACCAGCGTATGCAGCTTTTTTGCATAGGCCACCGCCTCCGCGCTGCTGCGCATGTCCGGCTCGGTGACGATTTCCAGCAGCGGCGTGCCGGCGCGGTTCAGGTCGATGCCGGTCATGCCGTGGAAGTCCTCGTGCAACGACTTGCCGGCGTCTTCCTCCAGATGGGCGCGAGTGACGCGGATCGCCTTCTCGTATGCCTGTCCCGAGCCTGCCGAAGGCGTCACCTGTATCTGGAGCGTCCCCCCCTCGGCCACTATCGGCAGTTCGAGTTGGCTAATCTGGTAGCCCTTGGGCAAATCGGGGTAAAAATAATTTTTGCGTTCAAACACCGATTTGCGGTTAATCCGCGCATTGATCGCGAGGCCGAATTTCACCGCCTTTTCCGCCGCAGCACGGTTGAACACCGGCAACACGCCGGGCAGCGCGATGTCCACCGCGCACGCCTGGGTGTTGGGCGCGGCGCCATAAGCGATAGCCGCCCCCGAGAAGATTTTGGACTGAGTGCTAAGCTGGGCATGCGTTTCCAGCCCGATGACAATTTCCCATTGCATGGTGTTATCCTAAAAATCAGTTGAACCGCTTTATATCAAGAACGCTAAGAAAGGCGTTTTGTTGGAAACAATGCGGCATTGCCGCGATACTGTATATTTAAACAACCGGTATGCCTATTATATTCAACATTCTCTTTGCCGCCGAACCAAGTTGCATTATCGGGCCGCGTTGCGTAGCATCCAATATCCGGTTGTCGACACTGGCTTTATTAACCCCAAAGGGGAAAAACTCATGAATCCTCAGCAAAGGATCACCATCGAACCCGGCAAACGGGGCGGAAAACCGTGTATCCGGGGGTTGAGAATCACGGTTTACGACGTGCTGGAAATGCTGGCGCAAGGAATGAGCCATGCCGAAATTCTGGAAGATTTCCCGGAGCTGGAACCGGAGGATATTTCCTCCTGCCTCGTTTTTGCCGCGAATCGCGAGCACAACTTGTATACGCTCACCATCGCATGAAACTGTTGCTGGACGAGAACCTTTCACGACGACTCGTCCCTTTTCTATGCACAGATTACCCCGGCAGCAATCAAGTCGCCCTGCTCGGACTGGAAAAAGCCAGCGACCGGGAAATCTGGCAATACGCCAGGAACCATGATTATGTGATAGTCACCAAGGACTCGGACTATCACGAACTCAGCCTTCTTTATGGCGCGCCACCTCGAATCATCTGGCTTAAAACCGGCAATCAATCCAAGGCGGCCACCCTGAACGCCTTGATTGCCAACAAAAATATCATCGAAAAAGCATTTACCGTGGAAAACAAAACCTGTGTCGAAATTTATATTAAACGTGCTTGAGTATCACTGATGCATTGGATTGTGGCGAGGCAACTTTTTATTCTTCCATTTTACGAAATATCCGGCCTGGTTTTTCCAGGCAGCGGCCAACCAAAAATAGCTTCGAGCGTCAGCCCCATCCCCGGCGCAACCGCAAGTTCCAGCAGGTCTTCCGCAGCAAGAACGGCAGGCGCGGCATAGCGCCCCTCTTCGCCCAGCGTATACAGCTCGGCATATTGCTCGTGGGGATCGACAATCAGGTATTGCGGCACACCGGCGCGCTCGTAAACCCGGTGCTTTTCCCGCTTATCCTTGGCTGCGGTGGAAGGAGACAGGATTTCCACCACCAAGTCGGGCGCGCCCTGGATGTTTTTGCCGTTGATGATTTTGGCACGGTTGCACAGCACGATCAGGTCGGGCTGCACCACGGTGTTGCGGGTCAGGATTACGTCCACCGGGGACTCCAACACCAGACAAGGCGGCCCACCGCCCCCGCCGCCCTGCTTGTGGCGTTCGCGCAGGAATACAGCAAGCTCCACATGCAGAGCGGCAACAACTTCCTGGTGCGTCACCACCGGCGCCGCCGACATGTCGTAAATCACGCCGTCGATTAACTCGCAACGGAACTCGTCGTCCGTCCAGCTCATGTAATCGTCCACCGTATAGAGGGTGGGCTTTTTCAATGCGAGTCCCATGTTTGGTCCCCTTGAGATACTCAATTTCCGGAATTTTCCATGCAAGGCGGCTGCGTGTGCCAATCCGTCGCTTGCTGGTATTGATGCGCGACATTTAGCATTTTCGCCTCGCTGAAATAATCGCCGACGATTTGCAAACCTACCGGACGCCCGTTGGAACCGAAACCGCAGGGAATCGACATGCCGGGCAATCCGGCAAGATTGACGGCGATAGTGTAAATATCGGACAAGTACATCGAAACCGGATCGTCGCTCTTTTCGCCGAGATTGAAGGCGGTCGTCGGCGCGGTCGGACCCATGATGACGTCGCACTGCTCGAATGCCGCGCTGTAGTCCTGCGCGATCAGACGGCGCAGTTTTTGCGCTTTGAGGTAATATGCGTCATAGTAGCCGGCAGACAGCACATAAGCGCCTATCATGATGCGCCGTTTGACTTCGGCGCCGAAGCCCTGGGCGCGGCTTTTGCAGTACATGTCGGCGAGATCGTTGTATTCCGGGGCGCGGTAGCCGTAACGCACGCCGTCGTAACGCGCCAGGTTGCTGGATGCTTCCGCCGGGGCGAGCACGTAATATACCGGGATCGCCAGTTTCGAATTGGGTAGCGAGATGTCAACGATTACGGCGCCGAGCTTGCGGTATTCGGCGAGCGCCGCCTCCACCGCTTGCGCTACGTCCGCGCTTAAGCCCGCTGCGAAGTATTCCCGCGGCAGGCCGATTCTCAGGCCATTCAAAGGGCGCTCCAGATCGCGGGTGTAATCTTCTTTTTCGCGCTCCAGGCTGGTGGAATCACGCGGGTCGAAACCGGTCATCACGTTGAGCATCAGCGCGCAATCCGCAGCGCTTTTCGCCATCGGACCGCCCTGGTCGAGCGAGGAGGCAAAGGCAATCATGCCGTAGCGCGACACCGTGCCGTAAGTCGGCTTGATACCGGAAATGCCGCACATCGCCGCCGGTTGGCGGATGGAGCCGCCGGTGTCGGTGCCGGTCGCCGCCGGTGCAAGCCGCGCCGCGACCGACGCCGCCGAGCCGCCCGAACTGCCGCCGGGAACGGCATTAGTGTCCCACGGATTTTTAACCTGGCCGAAGTACGAGGTTTCATTACTCGACCCCATCGCAAATTCGTCCATATTGGTCTTGCCCAGGTTCACCGCGCCGGCGCGGTTGAATTGTTCAATCACGTGGGCGTCGTAGGGCGCGACGAAATTAGCGAGCATTTTCGAGCCGCAGGTGGTGCGCCAGCCTTGCGCGCAGAAAATGTCCTTCTGCGCGATAGGAATGCCGGTGAGCGGGCCGGCGTTGCCTGCCGCTATCATTGCGTCGGCGGCGCGCGCCTGCGCCAGGCTCTTTTCCCCGTCGATGGTGACGAAGGCATTGAGGCTGGGGTTGAGGCGCGCGATGCGGGCGAGATATTCGCCGGTCAGCTCATAGCTGGAAATTTTTTTCGCCGCCAGTTGGGCGGAAAGTTCTTTCAGGGTGGCGTTTAGCATTTTTTGTGAGGAGTGAGGAGTTAAGGAGTGAGGAGCCAAACCAGGGCTTCTCGCACTCCTCACTCCTCACTCCTGACTCCTCACTCGATTACTTTGGGTACTAGATACAAACCCGCTTCCGTTTGCGGGGCGACGGATTGGTAGTCGTCGCGCCGGTCGGTTTCGGATACGATGTCGGGGCGCAGCCGCAGCACGACATCCTGCGCGTGCGCCATGGGTTCGATGCCGGTGGTGTCCACCGCCTGCATCTGTTCAACCAGTTCGAAGATGTTGGAAAGCTGGTGCAAATAGCCTTCCGCTTCGGCCTCGCCTATTTCTACGCGCGCCAGGTGGGCGATGCGCTTTACGTCTTCCAGCGTCAACGACATAAAAAACCTTCTATCTCTTTAAATGATTGCCTTTAAAATGGTATCATAATTCCTTTAATTGACGCAGCTTGTTGACAGGTTAAGTAAGTATGTTTGGATTTTTACGCGGCTACCTTTCCACCGATCTGGCGATTGACCTCGGCACCGCAAACACGTTGATTTACGTGCGCGGCAAGGGCATCGTGCTGGACGAACCGTCGGTCGTCGCCATCCGCCAGGAAGGCGGCCCCAACGCCAAGAAAACGATACAGGCGGTAGGCCTGGAGGCGAAGCGCATGTTAGGGCGCACGCCGGGCAACATCACCGCAATACGCCCAATGAAGGACGGCGTGATCGCCGATTTCACCATCACCGAGCAAATGCTCAAGTATTTCATCAAGAAGATCCACGATTCGCGCATGTTGTCGCCCAGCCCGCGCATCATCATCTGCGTGCCGAGCGGCTCCACCCAGGTGGAACGCCGCGCGATCCGCGAATCGGCGATAGGCGCCGGCGCGCGCCAGGTGTATCTGATTGAGGAGCCGATGGCGGCGGCAATCGGCGCCGATTTGCCGGTGGCGGAGGCGACCGGCTCGATGGTGGTGGATGTCGGCGGCGGCACCACCGAGGTCGGCGTGATCTCGCTCGGCGGCATGGTCTATGCCGGATCGGAGCGGGTCGGCGGCGACAAATTCGATCAGGCGATTATCGACTACATCCGCCGCAATTACGGCATGTTGATCGGCGAAACCACCGCCGAAGCGATCAAGAAGGAAATCGGTTCGGCCTTTCCCGGCTCCGAAGTGCGCGAGATGGAAGTCAAGGGGCGCAATCTGGCGGAAGGCATTCCGCGCAGCTTCACCATTTCCAGCAACGAAATTCTCGAAGCACTGACCGACCCGCTCAACATCATCGTTGGCGCGGTTAAAAAGGCGCTGGAACAAACCCCGCCGGAACTCGGTGCGGACATCGCCGAAAAAGGCATGGTGCTGACCGGCGGCGGTGCATTGCTGCGCGATGTGGACCGCTTGCTGATGGAAGAAACCGGCTTGCCGGTGGTGGTCGCCGACGAACCGCTCACCTGCGTGGTGCGCGGCTCGGGGCGCGCGCTGGAAGAAATGGACAGGCTGGGCACCGTCTTCACCAATGACTAAAATTCAGTGCCGAGTGCTCTTGAGTGCTGAGTTCCGAGTGCTGAGTGCTGAGTTGAAAGTCCTGAGTGTTGAGTAGAGTCCCGAGTGCTGAGTTGAAAGTCCCGAGTGCTAAGTTGAAAGTTCTGAGCCCCGAGTTGAAAGCCCTGAGTTCGTTGAATCGCTATGCGATGGTTTTTACTCAGCACTCGGAACTCAGCACTCAGCCCTGAACAAAGATGGATCACCACCCTCCCCCCTTTTTCAAGCGCGGCCCCAGCACCCTTGCACGCTTTGCTTTTTTTGCCGCGCTCTCCATCGTGTTGATGGTTGGCGATATATATCAAAATTATTTGTCGGTGCTGCGCCAAGGCGTGGCGGTGATCGTCTCGCCGCTGCAGCGTCTGGCCAACGCGCCGTCGGAATTGGCTGAGCGGGTCGGCGGGTTTTTTATTTCCCAGGCTTTCCTGCAAAGGGAAAACGACCGCCTGCAACAGCAGGAATTGCAACATGCCGCGCAATTACAGGGCTACCAGGCCACGCAGACGGAAAACGCCCATTTGCGCAAGCTGCTCGACGCCCGCCAGCAGTCCGCCCAGACTTTGCTCCTGGCGGATGTGCTGTATGCCGGACGCGACCCGTTCTCGCACAAAATCATCGCCGACAAGGGCACCGTGCATGGCATCGCCACCGGCCAGCCGGCGGTCGACGATATCGGCGTGATCGGCCAAGTGACGCGCGCCTACCCGTTCAGCAGCGAAATCACCCTGCTTACCGACAAAGATCAGGCGATACCGGTCGAAATCCTGCGCAACGGCATGCGCGCGATTGCCTTCGGGCAAGGGGCGGACGGTACGCTGGGGCTGGCCTTCACGCCGATGAACGCCGATGTCCAGACCGGCGACGTGGTGGTGACTTCCGGCATCGAAGGGATTTATCCCGCCGGCCTGCCGGTCGCGGTGGTGTCGAAAATCGAGCGCAACGCCGCCGTGGCCTTCGCCCGCATCATCTGCACGCCGAGCGCCGGCGTCGGGCTGCACAAGCAGGTGCTGGTGATCGTCGGCGACCGGCGCAAGGAATTCCAGACACTAGCCGCGCCGCTGCTGGAGCCGCCGGCGAAACCGGTGATCAAGGGCAAAGTGAAACGGGGGGGTGGAATTGCACGCTAACGGCGCCGCCACGCAAGAACTCCTGAAGCCGGCAAAGGCGTCGTTCATGGCGCTCAGCCTGTTCATCGGGCTGATGCTGAATTTGCTGCCGTGGAGCGGAATCGCGCTGTTGCTGCGCCCCGATTTCGTCGCGTTGATCCTGCTGTTCTGGAGCATACGCGAGCCGCGCCGCATGGGGTTAGGGGTGGCGTGGGCGATGGGCTTGATGATCGATGTCGCGGATGGTGTGCTGTTCGGCCAGAATGCGTTGGCTTATTCCCTGGCGGTGTACATTGCGTTGATCCTGCATCGCCGCATCCTGCTGTTTTCGCCGTGGCAGCAAACTTTTTACGCGTTGCTGCTGCTATTGCTGTTGCAGTTTATGACTTTGCTGATCCGTCTGGCCACGGGCGCCGCATTCAGCGGCATGAGCTATTTCGCCTCCAGCGTCACCGGCGCGCTGCTGTGGCCGTTGCTCACGCTGTTGTTGCAACTGCCGCAAAAGGCCGAGCCGAAACGCGACCAGATATGACCTTGCCAGAAGACAGAAGACAGAGGACAGAGGACAGATATGCCGTGCGCAGTGGCAATTGTCCGGTTGAGTCGCTCCCGACTGCAATGCGCCTGCCGAGTTTGCGCCTTGCATTGCATCCCGCTGGGAACAATCCAATCCGGACAATTTCCCCCGCGCAAGGCATAACCTCCGCGAAATCTGTCTTCTGTCCTCTGTCCTCTGTCTTCTGCCCCCAGAGATTAGGATGACCCAGCGCACCGAACTGAAAAATCACCAGCAGGAACTCTATCATTTCAGGGTCAGGCTGGCAGTTGGGGCGCTGTTCGTGCTGCTGCTGTTTTCGTTGTTGGCGCTACGCTTTTTCTACCTGCAAATGGTCGAGCATGAGCATTACCAGACGCTGGCGGAGAACAACCGCATATCCATCATCCCCGTGGCGCCCAACCGCGGCTTGATTCTCGACCGCAACGGCGTGATACTCGCGCACAACTATTCCGCCTACACGCTGGAAATCACGCCGAGCAAAGTAGCCGACCTGGAAGAAACGATCAACAGTCTGACCGAAATCATCGACATCGCCGCGCGCGACCGCAAGCGTTTCAAGAAACTGCTCGAAGAAAGCCGCAATTTCGAAAGCCTGCCTATCCGTTCGCGCCTGAACGATGTCGAAGTGGCGAAATTCGCCGCCAACCGCTACCGTTTTCCCGGCGTGGAAATCAAGGCGCGCCTGTTCCGCCATTACCCCAAGGGGGAATTGGCTTCCCACGCGCTCGGCCATATCGGGCGCATCAACGACGCAGACCTGGACTTGCTGGAGGAAGGCGAAGACCTGTCGAATTACAAAGGCAGCGACCATATCGGCAAGCTCGGTATCGAGCAGAAATACGAAAAACAGCTGCACGGAGAAACCGGCTTTCAACAAGTCGAGATTGATGCCGGTGGGCGGGCGGTGCGGGTGGTGAATCAGCGACCGCCGGTTTCCGGCAACAACCTGTATTTGACACTCGACATCCGCCTACAGGAAGTGGCGGAAAAAGCCTTCGGCCAGTTCCGCGGCGCGATGGTGGCAATTGATCCGAAAAACGGCGAGGTTCTGGCCTTCGTCAGCAAACCGGGATTCGACCCCAACCTGTTCATCGACGGCATCGATCCGACCAATTGGGATACCCTCAACAATTCTCCCGATAAACCGCTCAACAACCGCGCGTTACGCGGCCAATATCCGCCCGGCTCGACCTTCAAACCGTTCATGGCGCTCGCCGGGCTGGATCTGGGCAAGCGTAGCCCTTCCTACACCATTTCCGATCCCGGCTTTTTCACGCTGCCCGGCAGCAGCCACCAATACCGCGATTGGAAAAAAGGCGGGCATGGTTCGGTGGATTTGCACAAATCCATCGTAATCTCGTGCGATACTTACTACTATGGACTGGCCAACGATCTCGGCCCGGACAACATCTTTAATTTCATCGGACGCTTCGGCTTCGGCAAAAAAACCGGCATCGATATCGAAGGCGAGGCAGCCGGGCTGCTGCCGTCGCGCGCATGGAAAATGAAACGCCACAAGCAAAAATGGTATGCCGGCGACACCATCAGCGTCGGCATCGGGCAAGGCTACAACCTCGCGACCCCGTTGCAACTCGCCTACGCCACCGCGATCCTGGCAAACAAGGGAATCGCCGTCCAGCCCCACCTAGTGCGCAGCATCCAGGACAGCAAAAACGGACGCTCCACCAACATGCCGCTCAAAATCATCAGCGGTCAGCCGTTCAAGGCGGAAAATCTGGAGCGGGTGCATCTGGCGATGATAGACGTGACACAGCCGGGCGGCACCGCAGCGCGCGTCGGCGCCGGCGCGCCTTACCTGGTCGCGGGCAAAACCGGCACGGCGCAGGTAGTGGCCATCAAGCAAAACGAGAAATACATCGAAAGCCGCGTGGCGGAACGCAACCGCGACCATGCATTGTTCATCGCCTACGCACCGGCGGACGCCCCCCGAATCGCGCTGGCCATCATCGCGGAAAACGGCGGCCATGGCGGATCGACGGCAGGGCCGATAGCGCGCCAGATACTCGACTATTACCTGCTGGGCAAATTGCCGCAAAGCGAGGCCGTCACACCCACCGACGCGGAGACGGAGGACGAAGACCATGACTAGGCGCGTATGGACGCGCCTGGTGCGGCATATCGACCTGCCCCTGCTGGTCACGTTGCTGCCTTTGATGCTGGTCGGGCTAGTCGTGCTGTACAGCGCATCGGGACAGGATATCGGCATGGTGATGCGTCAGGCGGTCAACATGCTGGTCGCCTTCGGGGTGATGTGGGCGGTGGCCAACGTACCGCCGCAACATCTGGCGCGCTTCGCGCTGCCGGCCTATGCGGCGGGGCTGTTGCTGCTGATCGGCGTGGCGCTGTTCGGCGAAGTCAGCCATGGCGCGCGGCGCTGGCTGCATATCGGGGTCACGCGCATCCAGCCTTCCGAACTGATGAAGCTCGCGATTCCGCTGATGTTGGCATGGTTCCTGGAACGGCGCGAGAAAACCCTCAACTTCAAGGACTTCGCCACCGCAGCCGCATTGCTGTTGCTGCCGGTGGGACTGATAGTGAGGCAACCCGATCTCGGCACTGCGACGCTGATCCTGGCATCGGGATTTTACGTGCTGTTTCTCGCCGGCTTAAGCTGGCGCGTAATGCTGGCCTTGCTCGTGGCCGGTGCGTTAAGCGCGCCGGTGTTGTGGTCGGTGTTGCACGATTACCAGCGGCAACGCATCCTGACCTTGTTCGACCCGACGCAAGACCCGCTCGGCACCGGCTATCACATCATCCAATCGACCATTGCGCTAGGCTCCGGCGGCATATTCGGGAAAGGCTGGTTCAAAGGCACGCAGGCGCACCTCGACTTTCTGCCGGAGCGCACCACCGATTTCATTTTTGCCGTATATGGGGAAGAATTCGGTTTGCTCGGCAACTTGCTGCTGCTCTTCCTGTACCTGCTGGCAATCGGACGCGGCATGTTGATCGCGATGAAGGCGCCGACGCTGTTCAGCCGCTTGCTGGCAGGCAGCGTCACACTCACATTCTTTACTTATGCGTTCGTCAACATGGGCATGGTCAGCGGCATCCTGCCGGTGGTCGGCGTGCCGCTGCCGCTGGTAAGCTACGGCGGCACCTCCATCGTCACCCTGTTGCTCGGCTTTGGCATATTGATGAGCATCCATACCCATAGAAAGTTGGTGCAAACATGAGAAAACCGAATTTCAGCTTACGGATCGGCATGGCCGCGCCGGTGTTGCTATCGGCGCTCGCCGGCTGCGCCGGCGCGCCCCGTCCGGCGCCGGTGGCAATAGCGCCGTCATCCGCGCCTGCACCGGCGGCAACGCAACCGCCGACGGCGCAAACAGCAACGGAACGCGCCGCACCCAAACCCGGCGGCGGCTATTACAAGGACGACGGACCGGGCGACAATCCGCCCCCCAACCTGGACGCGATTCCCGACGCAACGCCCCGGCTGGAGCCGTTGCACCGCTTTGCCAACCGCCCCTATATCGTCCTCGGGCAAGCCTACACGCCGGACACCGAACTGCATCCCTACCGCGAAACCGGCGCGGCATCCTGGTATGGCCGGCGCTATCACGGCAGCCGCACTTCCAGCGGCGAGCCTTACGACATGTACGCGATGACGGCGGCGCACCGCACCCTGCCTATCCCCAGCTACGCCCGCGTCACCAATGCGGCCAACAGCAAATCGGTGGTGGTGCGCATCAACGACCGCGGCCCGTTCCACGAAGAACGGTTGATCGACGTTTCCTACACAGCAGCGCACAAATTGGGCATACTCCAGAATGGCAGCCTGCAAGTTCAAGTGGAGGCGCTCGATCCGCGCAATCCGGTCGTAGCGCCACCTCCGGCGAACCCCAAGCCGGAGGCGGCGCTTGCCGCAGCACCCCAGCCGGCCAATGCCGCGCAGGCGTTCACGACAGCGCCCGAGAATGGCGGGGTTTACGTGCAGTTGGGTGCATTCAGCGTGCAGGAAAATGCCGAGCAATTCCGCAGTAAACTCGGAATGGATATGGCGCAATTCGCCGACAAGCTACAGGTTATGCCGCAGGGCGGCCTGTTCAAGGTGCGCGCCGGCCCCTACCCCAACATAGCCGGCGCCGACCAGGCCGCCGCCGAAATCCGCAAGGCGCTGAACGTCAATGCGGTGGTGATTTCCCGCTAATAAGGTAAAATCTGCCCAAAATGATACGCTTCCTAATTTTCTCCCTTCTCGCGCTGCTGGGCGCCCAGGCGCTCGCCGCAGCACCGGCGCCGCAGCCCCCTCCCGCGCCGGCGATTGCCGCGCGCAGCTACCTGTTGCTGGATTACCATAGCGGCCAGACGCTGGCGCAGCAAAACGCCACTGAACGGATAGAGCCGGCTTCGCTCACCAAGCTGATGACGGCTTACCTGACTTTCACCGCCGTGCGCCAGGAGCGCATCCGCCTCAATCAGCCCCTGGCGGTGTCCGAGCGCGCCTGGCGCGCGGAAGGCTCGCGCATGTTCATCCGGCTCAACGTCCCAGTGAAAGTGGAAGACCTGATCCGCGGCATGATCGTGCAATCCGGCAACGATGCCTGCATCGCGCTGGCGGAAGGCATCGACGGCAGCGAAGAAGCATTCGTCCAGCACATGAATGAACAGGCGCAAAAACTCGGCATGAAAAACACCCATTTCATGAACGTCACCGGCCTGCCCAACCCCCAGCATTACTCCACCGCGTTCGACCTGGGCCTGCTGGCGCGCGCCATCATCCGCGATTTCCCGGAATATTACCCGTATTACTCGCTGAAAGACTTCAAATACAACAACATCAGCCAACCCAACCGCAACCGCCTGCTATGGCTGGACCCGACCGTGGACGGCATCAAGACCGGCCATACCGAAAGCGCCGGTTTCTGCCTGATCGCCTCGGCGAAACGCGACACGCGGCGACTGATCTCGGTGGTGCTGGGCACGGCCTCGGAAAGCGCGCGTGCCTCAAAAAGCCAGATACTGCTGAACTACGGCTTCCAGTATTTCGACACCCACCGTCTCTATGAAAAAGGCCAGACCGTCGCCACCCTGCCGGTCTGGAAAGGCAGCCAGAACACGCTCAAGGCCGGCGTGGGAAAAGATATTTATGTTTCCCTACCCAAGGGGCAGTATCCCCAACTGAAAGCCGTAATGGTCAGCAAGCAGCCTTTACTGGCGCCGCTTTCCGCGAACGATGCGGTGGGCGTCATCAAACTCACGGTGGGAGACCAGCCGTTCGCCGAATACCCGCTGGAGGCATTGGAAAACATCCCGGTCGCCAACATATTCAAGCGCAGTTGGGACAGCCTGAAACTCTTCCTCAAATGATAAAAAATCTCCAGCCATGACTGTTTACCTGAACGGACTATACTTGCCCCTGGAAGAAGCCTGCATCCCGGTGCTGGATCGTGGCTTCATTTTCGGCGACGGCGTATACGAACTCATACCGGTCTATTCGCGCCGCCCGTTCCGTCTCGGGGACCATCTGGCGCGCCTGCAATACAGCCTGGACGGCATCCGCCTCGCCAACCCGCATAGCGAGGCCGAATGGGAACAGCGCATCTTCGATCTGATCGCCCGCAACTCCGACGAGGATATGTCGCTCTACCTGCACATCACGCGCGGCGTAGCGCCGCGCGACCACGCATTTCCCCAGGGGGTCGCGCCCACCGTATTCATGATGCTCACCCCGCTCAACCCGCCGCCGTTGGAATCGGTGGAGCGCGGCATAGCGGTGGTGAGTGCGACGGACAACCGCTGGCTGCGTTGCGACATCAAGGCGATATCGCTGCTGCCCAACGTATTGCTGCGCCAATTGGCGGTGGATGCCGAAGCGGTCGAAACCGTCCTGTTGCGCGAAGGATTCTTAAGCGAGGGCACGGCCAGCACCATATTCGTCGTGCGCAACGACAAATTGCTGGCGCCGCCCAAGGGACATCTGATGCTGCCCGGTATCACTTACGACATAGTGCTGGAATTGGCCAACGCCAACGGCATCGCCTGCGAAATACGTGAAATTTCCGAATTCGAAGTGCGTAGCGCGCAGGAACTGTGGATGGCTTCATCAAGCAAGGAAGTGCTGGCCATCACCACGCTGGACGGCCAACCGGTCAGAAACGGCAAGCCCGGCGCGGTATTCCGCAAGATGTACCAACTTTATCAGGAATACAAGACCAACGTAATGAGGAATAGAAACAGTGCCGAAAAACAGTCCTGAGTCCTGAGTTAAAAGTCCTGAGTATGTGAATCGCTCGCGATGCTTTTCACTCACAACTCAGCACTCAGGAACTCAGCACTCAAGAACTCAGCACTGCCTTTAATATGGAAATTTCACTACTCGAATTTCCCTGCGATTTCCCCATCAAAGTAATGGGCGAAACCCAGGACGATTTCGCCGCCACCATGACCAAACTGGTGTTGCGCCACGCGCCGGATTTCGATATGGCGACCATGGAAATGCGTTCCAGCAAAGGCGGACGCTACCTGTCGCTAACCTGCACCATCTGCGCCACCTCGCAGCAACAACTGGACGATCTGTACCGGGAAATTACCGGGCATCCTATGGTGGTGATGGCGTTATAAGTAAGGAGCGAGGAGTGAGGAGTGAGGAGTGAGGAGAAATGGGGTAGCGGTGAAATACCGGGAGCGATGCCCATCACCCCTCACCCATCACTCATTACCCGCAATCTCGGCTTGGTGGAATACCTGCCAACCTGGGCGGCAATGCGCGAATTTACCGCACGACGTGATGCACAGACGCCGGACGAACTGTGGATATTGCAGCATCCGCCGGTCTATACGCTGGGGCAAGCCGGCAAGCCGGAGCATCTGCTGCACGAAAACGGGATTCCGCTGGTCAAGACCGACCGGGGCGGGCAAATCACCTATCATGGGCCGGGACAGATCGTCGCCTATATACTGCTCGACGTGCGGCGGCAAGCTCTGAGCGCAAAGACATTGGTGCGCCGCCTGGAGCAGGCGGTGATAGACTTGCTGGCGGAATACAACGTAACCGGCGAGCGGCGCGAAAAAGCGCCGGGCATTTACGTCAACGGCGCAAAAATCGCCGCGCTCGGACTCAAAATAAAAAGCACCGGCAGCTATCACGGCCTGTCGTTCAACGCGGACATGGACTTAACCCCGTTCGACGCGATCAATCCGTGCGGCTACCAGGGCTTGCGGGTGACACAGGCCAGGGATGTAGGGATCCAAGACAATATCGAAACGCTGTCCCAAAAACTGGCGCAGCAACTCATAGGCAATCTATGCCTTGCGCGGGGGTAATTGCCCGGCTTGGATTGTTCCTAAGCGGGGTGCAACACGGTAAGCAGCGCCCGCAGGGGCGATCCAACCGGACAATTACCCCCGCGCAAAGTATACATATAGCACCGACATATAAGGAAAAACCATGGCAGCCAAACCCGGAGAACGGAAACTGCAAATCCTGCAAGTTCTCGCCCAGATGCTGGAAGCACCTAACGGCGAAAAAATCACCACCGCCGGCCTCGCCGCCAAGACCGGCGTTTCCGAAGCGGCGCTCTACCGCCATTTTGCCAGCAAGGCGCAAATGTTCGAGGGCTTGATCGACTTCACCGAACAGACCTTGTTCAGCTTGATTAACAAGATCACCACCGACGAGCATGGTGGAGTCAAACAGGTGGAGGCCATCCTGACCCTGCTGCTCGGCTTTGCCCGGAAAAACCCCGGCATGGTGCGGGTGCTGATCGGCGATGCGCTGGTGCATGAAAACGACCGCCTGCAAGCGCGCATCAACCAACTGCATGACCGCCTGGAAACCACCCTGAAACAATCCCTGCGCATCGCCCAAAGCCAGAACGAAATCCCCACCGCCATCGACGTCGCCGCCAAAGCCAACCTGCTGCTGTGCTTCGTCGTCGGACGCTGGCACCAATACGCCAAGAGCGGCTTCAAACGCGACCCGATGGAATACTGGGCAGTGCAGTGGTCGGGACTGCTGGGGTGATTTTCCTGCGCCCCCGCTACATCATTTTCTATATCGGGACGCGGAGCGTCCCTGGCTGCATTCCCACGCCAGAGCGCTCATCGTTATACACAAGTGCCCAAAAGCCGGCTCCGCCCCCCTCGCTTCGCTCTCCCCGCAGGCGGGAGGAGGGGTTGGGGTGAGGGACGTTGCACATAGTCAACGCCTTACCGAAGCGCAAACACCCTCATCCCCGGCCCTTCTCCCGCCTGCGGGAGAAGGGAGCAAACCTACGCTCGCCTCTGCCCTGACACTTGTGTGATCAAGGTAGGACAGCCAGTTACCCAACTGCCCCCTCACGGATCCCTGCGTGCGGAATTCCCGCACAAGGCTCTTCAATGTTGTTCGCTTCGCAT
>JBAYVP010000088.1:0-16183 GCA_041674485.1 Sulfuricellaceae bacterium | reverse complement strand
CGCAACACTCGATACGGTCGGTTGGTTAGACCTTGTGGGGACGATCCTCTGCCTCCCCGTCAGGGACTTTCACCCTGAAAGAAGCGTCAAGCTTCGCTTGCCGCACTGAGAACAAATTTACCCCGCCCCGGCCACAATCGTGCCTCACCCCTGCCTACGATACTGCCGCACCGCACGGATAATCCCGTCCCGATCCAATCCGCAACCCGCCAGCAGCAAGGCGCTGTCGCCGTGTTCGACGAAGCCGTCCGGCAGGCCGAGCTGCAATAGCGGCGCGGTGCAGCCCTGATGCGCGAGGCATTCCGCCACCGCGCTGCCAGCGCCGCCCATAATCGCGTTTTCCTCCAGCGTCACCAGCAATTCGTGCTCTCTCGCCAGTTGCGCCACCAGTTCTTCATCCAACGGCTTGACGAAGCGCATATTGACCACCGTGGCATCAAGTTCCGCGCCGGCTTCGAGGGCGACTTTAAGCAGGGCGCCGAAGGCGAGGATGGCGGTTTTCCTGCCGGTGCGGCGGATTTCGCCTTTTCCGAGCGGCACGGCCTGCATTTCCCCGCTGGGCAGCGCACCGATGCCGACGCCGCGCGGGTAGCGCACCGCTGTCGGTCCGTCGAGCAAAAAAGCCGTATACAGCATCTGGCGACATTCGTTCTCGTCACTCGGCGTCATGATGGTGAAATTGGGCACGCAGCGCAGGAAGGAAAGGTCGAAGCTGCCGGCATGGGTAGGTCCGTCCGCCCCGACCAACCCGGCGCGGTCTATGGCCAGGATCACCGGCAGGTTTTGCAGTGCGATGTCGTGGATAGCCTGATCGAAGGCGCGTTGCAAAAAAGTCGAATAAATCGCCACCACCGGTTTCAGCCCTTCGCAGGCGAGGCCGGCGGCGAAAGTGAGCGCATGTTGCTCGGCGATGCCGACATCGAAATAGCGTTGCGGGTATTCCTGCGAAAAGCGCACCATGCCGGAGCCTTCGCACATCGCCGGGGTGATGCCGATCAGGCGCGCGTCCAGCGCTGCCATATCGCACAGCCAGTCGCCGAAAACCTGGGTGTAGGTGAGCTTGCCGCTGCCTTCGGGCAGGCCGCTTTCCGGGTCGAATTTGGCCACGCCATGGTAGCGGCACGGGTCATCCTCGGCCTGCTTGTAGCCTTTGCCTTTTTGCGTGGCGACATGCAGCAGTTGCGGGCCTTGCAGCTTGCGGATGTTGGTCAGCGTGGCGATCAGCACGTCAAGATCGTGGCCGTCAATCGGTCCGATATAGTTAAAACCGAACTCCTCGAACAGCGTGCCGGGGATCACCATGCCTTTCACATGTTCCTCGGCACGCTTGGCCAGCTCCCAGATCGGCGAGGCGGCGCCGCCCAGCACTTTTTCGCTGGCGCGCCGCGCGGCGGTATAAAAACGACCGGACATGAGCTTGGCCAGATAATTGTTGAGCGCGCCGACGTTGGCGGAAATCGACATATCGTTGTCGTTGAGCACCACCAGCAGATTGGCGTCCATCGCCCCGGCGTTGTTGAGCGCTTCGAACGCCATGCCGCCGGTCATCGCGCCGTCGCCGATGATCGCCACCGCGCGCCTATCCTTGCCTTCCGCTTGTGCGGCCACCGCCATACCGAGTGCTGCGCTGATTGAGGTGCTGGAATGCCCGGCGCCGAAAGCGTCGTATTCGCTCTCGGTGCGTTTCGGAAAGCCCGCGATGCCGCCGTGCTGGCGCAGCCCTGCCATCGCCGCACGGCGTCCGGTGAGTATCTTGTGGGTATAAGTCTGGTGGCCGACATCCCACACCAGCCGGTCGAACGGCGTGTTGAGCACATAATGCAGCGCGATGGTCAGCTCCACCGCGCCCAGATTGGAGGCCAGATGCCCGCCGGTGCGGCTCACGCTGTCGATCAGGAACGCGCGCAATTCATCGGCGAGCTGCGGCAACTGCTTGCGCTCCAAGGCGCGCAGTTGGGTGGGGGAGTCTATGGTTTCGAGCAGCGAGGGCATGGTTGGCAAACTAATTTTTCACCGCAGGGAACGCAGAAGGATAAGCATTCCTGTGCGGTAAGTAAGATTTTTGCATCAGAATTGCCGCTTGACGATGAAATCGGCAAGCTGGCTCAGCCGTAGTGCTTTTTCACCGAAGACCTCAAGCGCCTGGATGGCCTCGAAATGCAGGTCGCCGGCAAAATCCCGCGCGGCTGCGGCGCCCAGCAAGGTGACATAGGTCGGTTTGTTGTGTTCGGCATCTTTGCCGGCAGTCTTGCCCAGCGTGGCGGTGGAGCCTTCCGCATCAAGGATATCGTCCACCACTTGGAAGGCCAGCCCAACACATTTGGCGTAGCGCTCCAGCGCCTCGCTTTCGCGCCGCTCCAGAGGAGCGCCGCATAGCGCGCCGAGCTTCGCTGCGGCGCGGATCAGTGCGCCGGTCTTGTGGATGTGCATGAATTCCAGCTCCGGCACCGACAGCGCCATGCCGACGCTTTCCAAGTCGATGGCTTGGCCGCCCGCCATGCCGCGCGAACCGGCGGACAGCGCCAGGATTTTCACCATTTCCAACTGGATAAGCGGCGCATCCGCCAATTCATACTGCGCCAACAACTGGAACGCCAGGGTTTGCAGCGCATCGCCCGCCAGCAGCGCGGTGGCCTCGTCGAACTCCACATGGCAGGTCGGCTTGCCGCGGCGCAATTGATCGTCGTCCATGCACGGCAGGTCGTCATGCACCAGCGAATAGGCGTGGATCAACTCGACCGCAGCGGCGACGATTTCCACCCGCAGCATATCTGCGCCGGTGATCTGCGCCGCCGCGAAAGCCAGCAATGGGCGCACCCGCTTGCCGCCGCCCAGCACCGCATAGCGCATCGCCTGATGCAGGCGCTGGGGTGCTACGCCGGCTGCCGGCAGCAGCGTGGACAGCACTGCCTCCATGCGCGCCTGCAACTCGCTGGACCACGTTTGAAAAGCGCAGGTTTGAAAATCAGTTGTTGTCATCGTTTGTGGGAAAATTCCGTAAAGTGCCGGCTTCCAGCACACGCACCTGTTGCTGCGCGTCTTGCAATGCATTCTGGCAAAATTGAAGCAGCTCGACGCCGCGCTTGTTGGACGACAGCAATTGTTCCAGGGGCAACTGGCCGTTTTCCATCGCGGCGACTATTTGCTCCAACTCGGCGAGCGCGCTTTCGAAAGTCGGATTTTTGGGTGCTTTGCTCATCGGCCACTCTTAAATGCAAACTGCTAAAATAGCGTATATCGCTGTGGTCGGTCAAATTTAGAGACTAGGGGCTAGGGATCAGGGGCTAGAAAAAACCGGCGCGTAGCGCAGGTAAGCCCCTAGCCACTAGTACCACGTAACAACAATAGTTTCGGATAAAGGAGAGTCAGCTTAATCCGCGCATCCGAAGTTGTAAATTGCCAGTCAATCTTCCTCAATACGAAATAAATGATATTACATGGTACTAGTACAAACCGGCGCGTAGCGCCGGTAAGCCTCTAGCCCCATTATTTTTTGTCCATCGCGGGAAAAGCGTTAAACTGCCGCACCATGAACCCAGAAAATATAGTCCCGGATAAGCGCCCGTGAAATCCGGCTGGATGGTCGTCGCCAGCTTTTTGTTTGGCTGCATGGGAATGTTCGTCAAGCTCGGCGCGCAGTATTTCTCCAGCGCCGAATTGGTGTTCTATCGCTCCCTGTTCGGCCTGCTGGTAATTTTCCTGATCGTTTGGGCGCAGCGGCTGCCGCTCGCCACGCCTTACTGGAAAATGCACCTGTGGCGCGGCGTCTCCGGCTTTGCCGCGCTGATGCTGTTTTTCTACGCCATCGGCAGCCTGCCGCTGGCGACGGCGATTACGCTGAACTATACTTCACCCTTGTTCCTGGCGTTGTTCACCACCCTGATATTGCGCGAGCGTCCGCGCCTGGCGTTGATTTTCGCCATCTCGCTCGGCTTTGTCGGCGTCGCGCTGGTGCTGCGCCCCACGCTGCACCAGGAACAAATCGTCGCCGGGCTGATGGGGCTGACATCGGGGTTCCTGGCCGGCATCGCCTATCTCAACGTCAAGCACCTGGGGCAAATGGGCGAGCCTTCATTCCGCGTGGTATTTTATTTCACCCTGCTCTGCACCGTCGGCGGAGGGGTGTGGATGGTCGCGCATACGTTCCATCCCATCACGCCGACGAATTTCCTGCTGCTGCTCGGGCTGGGTTTGAGCGCCACACTGGCGCAACTTGCCATGACACACGCCTACCGCGAGGGGAACATCCTGGTGGTCGGCAGCCTCGCCTACAGCACAGTGATATTCGCCAGCCTGTGGGGTATCCTGCTGTGGGGCGAAGTGCTGTCGGCCAGCGGTTGGCTGGGCATCCTGCTGATTATCGTCTCCGGCGTCACAGCCTCGCGCGCCGTGCAGCGCGCCAAATGAACGCAAAGGTTTGCAGCAACCGGCGAATTCCCTTATATTCAACCCGAACAACCTGCGAGGATCATCCCCATGATTACCATAGAGCATAAAGGCAACCTGGTCAACGCCGCCATCCTGGGCGAATTCACCCTGACCGACGCCAAGGAATTTGAAGAAATCGTCCTGCTGCATGTCAAAACGCAAAAACGCATCAACCTGCTGCTGGATTTGCGCGACATGTCGGATTTCACGCTTGATGTGGCCTGGGAAGATTTCAAATTCGCCCATGAGCACCAATACGATTTCTGGAAAATCGCCATCGTCACCGACAACCGCTGGCTGGCCTGGACGGCGTGGCTATCCAGCGCCTTCGTCGATGCCGGGATAGTGGTGTTCGACGAGTACGAAAAAGCGCAGGAATGGCTGGAGGAATTGCCGCCGCCTTGATCTGCACAGCAGGCTTTTGGTCGTCCACACTCCGCTTTCGCATAGGAAAAGCGAAGCGAGGGCGGCGGAGTCGGCTTGTCTGGTATTTTTTCGCATAGCCTATACTTTGCGCGGCCACGATTTGCGGATTTAGCCGCGTCTCGCGGGATGCAATGCGAGGCGCGCGGCTAAATCGGTAAATTATGGCGATGCAAGGTATACAATGGCCCATTGCAGGGTAAATTTTTTCTCAGAAATTCATGATAAAAATCAATGATGGAAAACATTCATGAACCCCAGGCAAACTGAGCCGCAACGCTGCTCAACTCATGACGGCAATCCATAAAGACAAAGCTTTTTTCACCGCAAAGGACGCAGAGGAAGCGCGCGAGGGTTTTCCTTTGCGTCCTCCGCGTCCTCTGCGGTGAATCGGTTTTTTCCGTGCTGAGAACAAATTTACCCTGTGGCCCATTGCGACCTGTTTTGACAAATCACCCCATGCCCTCCCACACCGGATTTGAATCCAACCTGCGGCCCACCGTTCGCGAACTGTTCATTGAATTAACTTCGAACTGCAACCTGCGCTGCCGTCACTGTGCCATCAATTTGCCCGGCTACATAGCCAGGGATATGGCATCCCGCCATGTAGACCAAGTGGTCGCGTTCGTCGAGCGCACCGCTGTGCCGGTAGTGAGCGTTAATGCGCATGGCGAAACCACTCAGTTTAACAACTGGGTGGAAACTTGCGAACGGCTGAGAGCTGCCGGCGCCCAACTCAACATCGTCAGCAATTTCGCCCGTTACTTCAATGAGCGTGAGGTTGCCGCGCTGGCTGCATTTGAAGGTATCCGAATCAGTCTGGAATCGGTAGATCGCGATCTGTTGCGCGACCTCCGGCGACATGTCGATTTGCGTATCGTGCTGCATAACCTGACCCGAATCCGCGCCCACGCCTTGGTCGAATACGGACGCATCCCGTTATTCGGGATCAATTGCGTGGTGTCCGACCTCAACGTATTGGCGTTGCCGGATGTGGCAGCCTTTGCCGCAGCCAACGGCTTCGCCGACTTGGCGCTGCACGACCTGGCGGAATTGACCGGCTTGCCGGACGACCGCCCCCGGCACATTCTAAGCCTGCCGCCCGAGCGCCTCGCAAAAGCGCTGGACAGCTTGCGCGCCACTGCCAAACTCGCTGCCAGGCTGGGCTTGCGGCTGAATGCGCAGAGCAACCTGGTGCATTATGTCGAAGAACACGGCAAAATGCGGCAAGAGCTGAATCAAGCCACTTATTTCAAGAACGATGCACCGCTCTTAATCATGCCTACCCCCGTGGCGCCTGGCATGACGCGCAATTGCCTCGACCCCTGGCGGGTGGCGAAAATCGCCGAGGACGGCGCCGTCATGACCTGCTGTATCGGCAGGACGCCCATCGGTCATCTGGACGACGGCTCGCTGGAAAGGGTTTTTCAGGGCAAAGCGCTACAAATGCGCCGCAATGAACTGCTCAGCGGCAATCTGTGCGATGAATGCCTCGCCTGCCCGGTTCGCGCACCCGTGCCTGTAGCTGAATTGCGGGCGAAACTTAGTGCGATGGTGGAATAATCCTGAACAGGACAAACTGGAGCCAAAGCCACACAAGGTATAGTGGCGCACTCACCCTATGACACTTTCGAGTGATGCAATTCATGGTCAAGTGCAAGGCAAATCAGTTCGTTTATGGAAATATTTTTATTGCGGGCACATTTGGCTGCTTCGCGATGCCTATCCTTCCCGATACGCACATTGAACGTGCCACCATGGGGTTTGTTCGCAGGTTTCCCGGTTCGTGCGCAATAAGCCAGATAACGATCCACCGCGTCTTGAAAAGCTTGCACTACGCTGTGAACCGTGTCGCCCTCGTAAGTGATTAGATCGTCGATAAAGAGAATGCGTCCATGGAGACATTGATCCTCAATGTTCGTCTCAATGGATCCCGAGTAACCTTTGTATGAAATATCATTATTGACCAGACTCATATTAGGCTCTAATGCAATAACAAACGACAACAAATTGTCGCTTGTGAAGTTGCGATTTCAGGTAAAGGTCGCATTCAGGTAAAGGTCGCAACTTCTGATAAGAATTTTTCACGCGAAGACGCGAAGCCGCGAAGAAGTAGGGGCGAGTTAAGAATGGACGGTCTCATTCCCAACTCGCAAAAAACAAAAAGGGAGCACAAGCTCCCTATGTTTATAACCACCCAGGAATCTGTCGGACTTAAGGCGCCGACCAACATAACTTGTAACATATTGATTCAATACGTTACATACAAAATATTGGCATTAATCCGTGCAAAAATACATCGATTATTCAGCTAAAAACACGACTTTTCATGACACGTGAATAATTTTTGCGCGTTAATGAATCGTTCGTTGAACAGAATGCATTGTTTTTACAGCATTTTCAACCAGGATACTTCATAAATTCGTGCGATGAAAAGCGCGGGATTTTGTTTCATAGGTGAATTTTGCGCTAGCGCGGCGTAGTTATTCATACGCCCGACTGAGCGAAATTTGCCTATGAAACAAAAGACCAGCGAGAGCGTGCGCAATTTATAAAATATCCGGGTTAAGTCCGACAGACTCCTGGCGCGACAATTACGCCGAGAACGACGATCCGCAACCGCAAGTGGTGGTCGCGTTCGGGTTCTTGATGACGAATTGCGAGCCCTGCAAACCTTCCTGGTAGTCGATTTCGGCGCCGACCAGATATTGAAAGCTCATCGAGTCGATCAGCAGCGTGACGCCGTTTTTATCGACTACGGTGTCGTCTTCGTTGGTTTTTTCATCGAACGTAAAGCCATATTGGAAGCCGGAGCAACCGCCGCCGGTGACGAATACGCGTAATTTGAGATCGGGTATCCCCTCTTCCTCAATCAGGCTCTTTACTTTCGCCGCAGCATTATCGGTAAAAATCAGGGGAGATGGCATATCAGGCACTGCATTCATTTTCGCCTCCAAGACAAAAGCACAAAAGTAAAAAAAATTATCCCATAACCAACGCGATACGATCAGCCGCTGCTGGCGGCCAACCGTACAGCTTCTACGCCCGGTGCGGGACTATCGCCCTGTTGATGCACCAGTTTGCCTTCGACAATGGCGCCCATATGCATTTCCAGCGTTTTGTAAAACACGTCGCCTGTGACACGGGATTTCCCCTGTAGTTCCACATATTCCACCGCGTGAACCGGACCGACCACGGTCCCGTTGACGACTACGTGAGATACATGGATCACGCCATTGATCCGCCCCTGTTCGCTAAGCACCAACGTGCTGGGCTGCCCCTCCGCCTCACTGACGTTGCCGACAACCTGCCCGTCCACGCGCAGGCCGCCGGTAAAGGTTAAATTCCCTTCCACCTTGGTTTCCGATCCTATCAAGGAGTCAATCCGGTTCTGCGGTTTGCTGGCTTTACTTTTAAAAAACATATGTCGTTCCTCTCCTCTAGGAGATATTCACCGTTTGCATCAACTTCGGTTGCGGCGAACTGTTCTCGAACACCCGCACCTGGATATTTTTGACCAAGGCTTTAGGCGGCACTTGGAACGTCCCCTCCACCCGCTGATAAAACTTGAAATTCAGGTTGAACGATGAAGCATCTTTCGCACCTGCCGCGGGTAGCGTCACCACCGATTTCCTGCCGTCCTGTTGCAAGTTTACCAGCAACTGTACTTTACCCTGAAATTCCTTTTCGCGCTGCCCACCTTGCAGCAGCAATAAGCGATAGCGATATTCGCCCGGCAATACGCTGTTTTCCACCTTGACCCGGTAAATACTGAGTACGCTATCGCTCTTGTCAACCGACATCAGCTTGCGAAAAAATGCGATGTCTTCTTTCAGGTGCGCATTTTCATCCTGCAAAACCTGCATCGATTTGGCAAGGTCGCTTTGCGTCGCCTGCTCGATTTGCAATTTACGGTCGCTTTGCGCAACGCTGGAACGCAAGCCGACGTTCTCGCTTTCCAGCGCGGCGACGCGTTTTCTCAGGTCGTGCAATTCGTCGAAAGTGATGCCGCGCTCGAATCCTGCGAAGCGCATTCCTTCATTATACGTCCACCACACCAAACTCAAGCCGCCGACCATCATCGCCAGCACCAGCGGCACCCGCCAATACCACACCAGATGGCGGCGCACCGCCAGCGGAGAAGATGCGATGCTGAAACGGCGTTTGAATTTCCTGGAAAAACTCATGGCAACAGCGGAATCTGTTGCAGTCCCATGGTTTCGGACAACCCAAACAGGATGTTCATATTTTGAATCGCCTGCCCGGCTGCGCCTTTGGTCAGGTTGTCGATAACCGACAGCACCACCGCGATATCCCCACCCTGCGGGCGGTGGATTGCGATGCGGCAGCAATTGCTGCCGCGCACCGAACGCGTATCGGGGTGACCACCCGCCGGCAACACATCCACGAAATATTCACCGGCAAAACGTTGTTCGTACAGCGCCTGCAAATCCGTTTCTCCCGTCAGGCGCACGTAAAGCGTCGCATGGATGCCGCGTATCAGCGGCGTCAAATGCGGCACGAAGGTCAAGTTCACCGGTTTGCCCGCCATCAGCGCCAGCCCCTGGCGAATTTCCGGCAAATGGCGATGTCCCGGCACGGCATAAGCCTTGAAGTTGTCCGCAGCTTCGCTAAACAAAGCCGCCACTTCAGCCTTGCGTCCCGCCCCGGACACCCCCGATTTACAATCGGCCACCAAATGGCTGGTGTCGGCCAATCCGGCCTCAATCAAGGGCAGGAAACCCAACTGGGCTGCCGTGGGATAGCAGCCGGGATTGGCGATCAAGCGCGCCCCCTTGATCTTGTCGCGGTTGATTTCCGGCAAGCCATACACTGCCTCGGCAATCAAATCCGGGCAGGCGTGACGCATACCATACCACTTTTCCCACAATCCCACATCCTGAATACGAAAATCGGCAGCCAAGTCTATCACACGCACGCCGGCATCCAGCAATGCGCGGGTTTCCTGCATTGCGATACCATTGGGCGTAGCGAAAAAAACCACATCGCACGAAGTCAGCCCCGCATCGCCCGGCTCGACAAATTTCAGCCCCACGCGCCCGCGCAGGCTGGGGAACATATCGCTTACGCCCATCCCCGCTTCCTTGCGCGAGGTAATCGCCTGCAACTGCACTTCCGGGTGCTGAGCCAGCAAGCGCAGCAATTCGACGCCGGTATAACCGGTGCCGCCAACGATACCTACTTTAATCATGAGCATATCCTTAACAGCGAAAGAGTGACGATCCTAGAAAGCTCAGTTGACCGCTTGCCAAGATGTATAACACAGTGGTTCTAAACAACTTTGTCATATATTTCGCGTTCACCCGTATGGTGAGAGCGCTTTGATCTGGATTGCACGGTTTTCCGGGCGCATGGCGGCGTTGCAACTACAAGAGAAGGCAATGGAATGACCATTGCGCGTCGTTGCGCCTCTTGTGCCCAAGCCGCAGGCTGTCGGGTATGCCATGCACCCGGAAAACCGCACACTCCAGCCCGTTCAACTGAGCTTTCTAGGATGATAATTATCCTGCACCCATTAGGCAATAAAAATAGACAATAAAAAAGCCGCCATCTCTGGCGGCTTTCTAGACCTGCGGCAACGCCAATTAGCGTTTGGAGAACTGCTTGCGGCGGCGCGCCTTGCGCAGACCGACTTTTTTCCGTTCGACTTCGCGCGCATCGCGCGTCATCAACCCCACCTTGCTCAACTCGCCCTTCAATGCGGCGTCGTAATCCACCAGTGCGCGCGCGATGCCGTGGCGAACCGCGCCGGCCTGACCGGATTCGCCGCCGCCGCTGACATTCACCAGGATGTCGAAAGCCATCTGGTTGCTGGTCACTTCCAGAGGCTGGCGCGCAATCATGCGTCCGGTTTCGCGGGCGAAGTATTCGTCTATCGGCTTACCGTTGACAACGATGGCGCCTTTACCCGTTTTCAGGAAAACCCGCGCCACGGAGCTTTTGCGGCGGCCCGTGCCGTAATAGTAATTTCCGATCATCACAATTCCTTAAATTTCCAGAGGTTTCGGTTGCTGAGCCGCGTGATCGTGCTGCGAGCCGGCGTAAACCTTCAGCTTGCGGAACATCGCGTAACCCAGCGGGCCTTTCGGCAACATGCCTTTCACCGCTTTTTCCAGCACGCGTCCGGGGAAACGGTCGTGCATCTTGGCAAAGGTCGTGCTGTAAATGCCGCCGGGGTAACCGGTATGGCGGTGATAAATCTTGCCCTCGGACTTGTTGCCGGTTACGCGCAGCTTATCCACGTTCAACACCACGATATAGTCGCCGGTATCCACATGCGGCGTAAACTCAGGCTTATGCTTACCGCGCAGGCGATGCGCAATCTCGCTCGCCAAACGGCCTAAAACTTTGTCGGTGGCATCCACCACAAACCACTCGCGCTTTACTTCGTGCGCTTTTGCTGAAAAGGTTTTCATAGCGAAAATCCAAAAATACGTCGGCCAGAGAAAGACGCGCATTCTATGCTAAGCATCGTGGCACTGTCAATAAAATTCAGGAAGTTGGCATTTGCATCGAATAAGTGCGGCTGACTTTGCATAAACCCCGTGTTTTCCAAAGCTAGTCGTTGGCATACCCCGCCATGCCCATCATCAGGCGCACCAAGCCATAGCTCAGCCAGGCGAAAAAGCGCCGGTGCAGCGGTTGTCTTTTCCACAGGAGCGGCATCACCCGGCGCGCGCCTGCGTTCATCGCGCGTTCCAGGCTGGCGCGCAGCTCCTGAGCGAAGGCCGATTCTTCGACCACCACGTTTGCTTCGCGCGCCAGCAATAGGCTGAACGGGTCGATGTTGGAGGAGCCTACCGTGGACCAGCACCCGTCCACCACCGCCACTTTGGCGTGCAAAAAGCTGTGATGATACTCGTGGATTTCCACGCCGGCATCGAGCAGCGTGCCATACAGCGCGCGCGAAGCGTAATGCAGCAGCATGTATTCCACCCGCCCCTGCAACAGCAGCACCACGCGCACGCCGCGTTGCGCCGCCGCCATCAACGCGTGGCGAAAGCGCATGCCCGGCAGGAAATAGGCGTTGGCGATGACGATTTCCCGCTCTGCGCCGGCTATCGCCGCCAGATAGGCGTCCTCAATGTCGTGCCGATGGCGCAGATTGTCGCGGATCAGGAAAAACGCGCGCGTTTCTCCGGTCGATGGCGGACAAGCAGGTATTCCCTGTCGGGGTATGTTGCGCCGCTTTAGCTGCGACCAAGCCACCAGCCCCCACAGGCGCTTGGTCGCGCAGACGATTTCCGCCACCAGCGGCCCCCGCATTTGCACGGCGTAGTCGTAGCGCGGCGGAATTTGGCCGGGCGTATCCATATCGTCGATAATATTGATACCGCCGACGAACGCGGTTTCGCCGTCCATCACCGCCAATTTGCGGTGCAGGCGGCGCAGGCGATGGCGACGCATTCGCCAGCGCCCCAGTTCGGGGCGGTAAAACAACACCTGCACCCCGGATCGGCGCAAATCCGCAACCACCTCCGGCGCCAGCGCGCGCGAGCCGAAACCGTCCAACAGCAAATGCGTCGCCACCCCGCGCCGCGCCGCCCGCATCAGCGCGGACGCCACGCGGCTGCCGGTGTCGTCGTTCTCGAAGATATAGCTTTCCAGGTGGATTTCCCGCGTAGCGCCATCGATAGCCACTTCCAGCGCCGGAAAATACTGCGTGCCGCTTTCCAACAAAACGATGTCGTTGCCCGTAGTCACAGGAGCGTTACTACCGCCGACAATGCGGCATGATCGGAAATTTTCGACCACGGGCGTCCCGCATAAACCTGGGCGCTTTTCACCTGCAAACCGCGCACGTAAATGCGGTCGAGACGAAACAACGGCAGCGCTGCGGGAAAGCTACGCGCCGGCATCCCATGGGTGGCGCTGAAAGCTTCGGTCAAATGCAGGCTGTGCGCCAGGAAATCGCACGCCTCGCCGTGCCAATCGTTAAAATCGCCGGCGATGATCAGCGGCGCATCGGGCGGCACTTCGCGCTTGACGCGGCTACGCAGCGCCGCCAATTGCATGCGCCGCCCGTGCGCGAACAGGCCGAAATGTACGCACAGGCAATGCAGCCTCTCCCCCCAGCCCGGCACTTCGACCTCGCAATGCAACAGCCCGCGCTGCTCGAAACGATGCGCCGAAACATCCTCGTTAATCCAGTCGGAAATCGGAAATCGGCTGAGAATGGCATTGCCGTGGTGCCCCTCGGGATAGACGGCGTTCTTGCCATAGGCGAAATCCCGCCAGATCGAATCGGCGAGGAACTCGTATTGCGATTGTTTGGGATAATTGTCGTAATGCAGGGAATGCTGGTCGTGCGCACCCACCACTTCCTGCAGAAACACCACATCGGCCAGCGTGCCGCGCAAATGGTCGCGCAAGTCGTGCAACACCATGTGGCGGTTGAACTGGGAAAATCCCTTGTGGATGTTGTAGGTGACGATGCGTAGCAGATTAGTCACTTTACCTAAGCCGGACGATTGCGACACGAAGTCGCTTATAGAAAATGCATATTTCCCCGTGTTCGGCGAGACTTGTGGAACACGGTCAGACCGTTGACAGGGTGGCATCCGGCAGCTTCCAATCACACGACAGTTTGCTGGCGCTGCTGTACACCATAGCCAACGCCATCGACAACGTTTGGGGGCTATCCCATGTCGGGGAGGAGGCAAGCCATAGGCTATGCAGGCCAGAGCTTTACCGCTGACCCTCGAAGAGAAGGAACAGCCTGCCCGGCCATGTGCCGGGTTTTTTCTTTTTGGCGAGGAAGAAACCGCTGCGGCATTAACAAGAAAAACCTACATAGCGCCTACACGGAATCCAGAAAGCAAAAAAGCCATTCCGAAGAATGGCCTTTTTGCTTGTTTATTTGGTTGCGGGGACAGGATTTGAACCTGTGACCTTCGGGTTATGAGCCCGACGAGCTGCCAGACTGCTCCACCCCGCGTCTAGAAAATGCATTATACCGACACTGTAAAATTTAATCAACCGATATTTGAACAAGCGTCGATCAAGGCGGGACTATCCGCCCGTTTCTGGGTAAAGGCCGGTGCGGACAGTCAGCGGTTTTTTCTCGCCCATTCCTGAAACATCAGCACGTTCCATAGGCAATGCTGCCAATTTCTGCGACCGGACAGGTGCTCTTCCCATTTTTTCCGGATCGGACGGGGATCGAAAAAGCCTTCTTCACGCAACCTCGTTTCATCCAGCAGGTCTTCCGCCCAATTGATCAACGGGCCGCGCAGCCAAGCGCCTATCGGTACGCCGAAGCCCATTTTGGGGCGCTCAATCAGGCTCGACGGCACGTAGCGGTATAATATCTGGCGTAGCGGCCATTTTCCCTGCCCTTTCCGAATCTTCATGGATAGCGGCAAGCGCCATGCGAATTCCGCCACGCGATGGTCGAGGAGCGGTGTGCGCGATTCCAGGCTGACGGCCATGGCCGCCCGGTCTACTTTGACCAGGATGTCGTCGGGAAGATAGCTGACGGCATCAAGGTGCATCATGCGCTGAATAAAACCCGGCAACGCCGTCCGGCAAGCGGGATCGGTGAGCAGCGTGAGCGGCTCAACGCCACCCAATACCACGGATGTCGGCGACTTCCAGTGGGAAACCAGATTTAAGTAAACCTGTTCCGGGCTGCCGGCGGGAAGCAGCGCAGCCAGCTTGTGCAGTTTGTCTCCCGGTGTGCGCTGCCGTAAGCCGGGCGGTGCGAATTGAAACAGGCTATCCCAGGTGCGCGGCGGCAATGCGGTCAACGCATGCGCCAGCAACACCCGTCCCAACCTCGGCACAAAGCGCATCTTGCGCCATATCCTGTCCGCCCACAGGTAGCGGTTATAGCCGCCGAACAATTCGTCGCCGCCATCCCCGGAAAGGCTCACCGTGACGTGCCGGCGCGCCAATTGCGCCACCAGGTAGGTCGGTATCTGGGAAGAGTCGGCGAACGGCTCATCAAAGATTTCCGCCAATTGCGGGATGACGTTTCGCGCATCGTCCGGCGTGACGTACAACTCGGTATGTTGTGTCCCCAAATAGCGTGCCACCGCCTTGGCGTGTTCCGCTTCGTTGTATTGTGCTTCGCTGAAACCGATGGTGAAAGTTTTCACCGGACGGCTGCTCTGCACTTGCATCAGCGCCACCACCAGCGACGAATCGACGCCGCCGGAAAGAAACGCGCCAAGCGGGACATCCGCCGCCATTTGCCCCAATACGGCGGTGCGCAACAAGCTGTCGAGCGATTCTATCGCCTCGCTTTCCGTTCCCGCGTAAGGATGGGCTGAACCGGTTTCCGCCACTTTCCGGGCGGACCAGTACGTGTGGGGGACGGCCTCGCCCCAGCTCTGCGCATCGAATGTCAGAAATGCACCGGGCGGGAGCTTGTAAACGCTCTTGTAAATCGAATACGGCGTGGGAATGTAATTATGGCGCATGTACAGAGCGAGCGCGCCCCGGTCGATTTCCCCGCGCCATGCGGGATGCTGCCGCAATGCCTTGAGTTCCGAGCCGAACAGCAAGGCATTGCCCATGCGCCCGTAATACAGCGGCTTTTCCCCAAAACGGTCGCGCGCCAGATGCAACGCTTTGTTACGCCGATCCCACAGCGCAAAGGCGAACATGCCGACAAAGCGACCGAGCGCCGCTTCCAGCCCCCAATGCGCGATGGCGGCCAGCATGACTTCGGTGTCGGAATGTCCGCGCCACCTTAGCGCCCCCTCGCCCTTCTGGAGGGGAGGCGTTTTTTCCAGTTCCGCGCGGATTTCGACATGATTGTAGATTTCCCCGTTGAAGGCAATGACGTAACGACCGCAGGCCGACACCATAGGCTGGCGCCCTTCCGGGGAGAGGTCGAGTATGGCGAGCCGCCGGTGCGCCAGCGCGATGCCATGCGCCGCATCCTCCCACACGTCCTCGTCGTCCGGGCCGCGATGGCGTAGCGCGGCAGCCATGGCGGAAGCCACGCTACGCGCCATGTCGACATTCATGCCGCCATTCAGATTAAGGAAACCGGCAAAACCGCACATGGCATTAACCTGGGAAATGAAGATCGGCTATGCACCTCACTCCCTGACGGGAAAGGCTGCATGGCGGAAACCTGGTGAGTCAAGCGTACACGTATGAAGCTCAGGGTAAATTTACTCTCAGAAATTCATGATGAAAATCAATGATGTAAAATATCCATGAATCCCAGGCAATCTTAGCGCGACGCTGTTGAACTCATGGCAGCAACCATTAAAGACAAAACCTTTTTCACCGCAGAGGACGCGGAGGAAAACCCTCATGCTCTTCCTCTGCGTCCTGTGCGTCCTCTGCGGTGAAT
>JBAYVP010000087.1:0-16203 GCA_041674485.1 Sulfuricellaceae bacterium | reverse complement strand
TCACATTATTTGCGAAGAATGTGTCGTAGATCAAGCACTGGCGCGGCTCTCCGGGTGATTCTTTTTTACCGCAGAGACGCCGAGGCGCGGAGAAATACAACGGAGGGTGAACCGTGCCATTACCCTACAAAATCTCTGCGTCTCTGCGTCTCTGCGGTAAATGTTTTTGGTTCCGGCTCGTCCGGTTTAGGAGAAAAATATGCACGCTACCATCCCCACATTGCCACAGGGCGTCCATTATCTGATGCACTCCGGCTTTTCACGCCCCCCTATTCCGCAACTGCTCGGGCAGATCAGCGGTCGCATACTGGCGACAACCATCGCCGGCGCAATCAAGCTGGGTTTCGGCTTTCTGGTGCTGGGGGGATTGGACGATGCGCAGTCGCGCAAGGCTGCGGCGTTCTTTGAAAACAACTTCGTCATGCGCGACCCCAGCGGCATACGTTACTATCAGGGCAAATTCCTGATCCGCACCAAACAGCCGGACGACGATATGAACGTTTATATCTGTTTTTGTCCCGACCCCGATGATCTCTATCTGGATACGCCCTTCGGCAAACATCTCAACCCCCTCGCCATCATCAAGACTGAAGCGCTGGATCAAGCGGAGGCGGACGCTATCGAAAACGACCCGGAGCGCATAGACCTGGTGATCTGCTTCCGCGACATCCCGTCCATCCTCGGCCTGGTGCAGCGGCCCGATGTGGACGCGGTGCAGTTGCTGCTGGAGAACCTGGTGCAGATCACCGGCAATTTCGGCCACCTGTTCAAGTTTGGCGCTATCGGCAAGAACGTGCAGAGCGCGATTGCACACCCATGAACCAAAGCCGGATAATTGCTGGAACCCCAAAACATTTACCGCAGAGACGCAGAGACGCAGAGATTTTGTAGGGTAATGGTATGTTTCACCCTTCGTTGTATTTCTCTGCGTCTCTGCGGTTCAACTGAGCATTTTATGATGAATAAGCGGCGACAGCCCCGCGCCGACATTGACACGCAACGGCAACCCATGGAACCCAAGGCTCTCATCTTCGACATCAAGCGCGATTGCAGCGAGGACGGCCCCGGCATTCGCACCACGGTGTTTTTCAAGGGCTGCCCGTTAACTTGCGTCTGGTGCCAAAATCCAGAGGGTATCGGTCGCTTGCCGGAATTCGATAGCGCAAGCAAGCCGGTCGGCGAGTGGATCGCCTTGGACGAACTGCTCTACCGCCTGCGCCAGGATAGCCTTTTCTACCGCTCCAGCGGCGGTGGCGTCACCCTCTCCGGCGGGGAACCCACCATGCAAATGGCGTTCGCGGGCGCATTGCTCAAGGCGCTTAAGGCGGAGGGCATCCACACCGCCATCGAGACCTGCGGCTTTTTTAACAATCGACAGTTCAATCAACATCTTTTTCCCTGGCTCGATCTCATCTATTTTGATCTAAAACTGATGAAAGTCGACGATAGCCGCAACTATACCGGCCAATCGAACCGGCTCATCCTGGATAACTTCATGCAGCTTGCGCAACAGTCGGCAGTGCCGGTGATTCCGCGCGTGCCGCTGATTCCGGGCATCACGGCAACGGCAGAAAACCTCCAGTCCATTGCCGGATTTCTCGCTGCCAACGGCATCGGCGCGGCGACGTTGCTGCCCTACAACCCGCTCTGGCACGACAAGGCAGCAAAACTGGGACGTATTTCCCCCTATCAGCGCAAAACGTTTATGACGCAGGACGAGCAACAGCAATGCGTCGCCGGTTTTCATCCATCTCAATCAGAAAAAAGGAGACCAGAACATGCAAATTGACTTTCACCACGCCACGACCTACGTCATTGCCCGCGATGCCGGATTCGACCATGCCAAAGCCGACATCATTGCTTACGCAGCCCAGTATGTTGACGACGCCACCAGTTTTGGCACGGTGTATTTCGACAACCGCGCCGTTTTCAACCGCATCAGTTCCGCCCACAAAATGCTGGATCCGCGCAACGCCCTGGAATTGGCCAACCATGAAGTCTGGATGCCGTTCCACTTCCTGCCCGGCAACGGCGGCAAGGTCGCAGGCGAAAACCCTGGCGACAGATTCATTGACAAGATCGTCTGCACACCTAACAGCCCTATTGCGCAAGAAATGGTGCGTGATGCCATACTGGAACAGAATCGCGCCTACGGCCTGCACCGTCTGGGCGTGACTATGCATGTTTATGCCGACACCTGGGCGCATCAGGGCTTTGCCGGGGTGCTGCATGAAATCAATGAAGTCAAAAACGCGAAAGAAACCGGCAATTCCGGCGTATTCGATGGAGTGCTTGCCGATATATTGAGGGACGTACTGGACGACGCGATTCCGCCGCTCGGCCATGGTCGCGCGCAAACCTTTCCCGACATGCCCTTCCTCAAATGGCAATATAAAAATGGGCGCGGCGAAATAATCAAACACGACAATACCGCAGATTTTCTCGATGCCGCCGACCACATGTGCATCGCCATGAAGCGCTATATCGCGAAAGACCCAAACGCCACGGTGACGGCGCTCGGCAAAGACACCCGCGCGCAAATTGAAAGCCTGTTTTCCTCCACACTTTTAAAAGACGGTGAACAGCGTCACCAAAAATGGCTCGAAGCCATCCGCCAAGGCGTTTTTACCGTTTGCGGCAAGGTTGACATAGACAACTATTTTGCCCGTGGCGGTGATTCATGGAAGGCCGACGCGCTTGGCTCCAGCTTTGATTTACCAGTGTATAAATATCAGGAAGGTTTTCTGGAGAAGCCATGGAAGCTGTTTCACGATGCCATCCAGGCGCACCGTTTCAATGTGGTTCACAACATTTTGCCCAAGTACGGAATATGCGCGGCGTAACCGAATGGGGAAGCGCCATCCCTCTGCCTGCACCATTTGCTATGTTTATTCCCGGAAATTCCTTGAGCCATAAAAACATCTAAGCGGAGGCGTTATGAATGCGTATTTAAATGCTGCAAACTTTCCCGGTGGGGAAAAACAGGAATTGCAGAACGCTCTGGAGCAAATCATCGATGAAGACTTCAAGGGAAGCTTTTTTACCCTGATGAGCGACTATAAAAAAATCTTGAGCGACAACAACAGAAAAGACGAATGGGAAAAATATCACGAAAAACTGCTGTCCCTTTTTAAGTGCGGGAAAAGCACCCCCCTGAACGGCCCCATGATAGGCGTATCCATGTCGATCCGGGACAGCGATTGTTTAAAGGACACGGCAGAGCTTTTCGGCAAGGAGCGCTCCAGCATCGCCAACATCGAATGGATGGCCAGCCTGTGGAACATCACTTTTTCCGATTCGGGAATATGGATGGGAAAAACCTTCGAGCCGGTCACTCTGGAAACCGTCAAGGAAAAAAGCCAAAACAACCCGCTGGCGGTAAACGCCTATGACAAAAATGTCAGCCGCATTGGCCGAAACTTCTTTCGTAACCCTCACGACCCTAGTTTCATACAACTTGCCGGAATACCGGCCCTGGAGAAATTCTGGAAATTAAAAGGCCGCCCGATGTCTGCCGACGCGCAAGGCTTTGATGGAAAACTCCTGCCGGTGAACCTGGAAAAAGAGAAAAAAATCCCCTACGAAAAAACCGGCGGTTATTTCCTTGCCAATAACGGCGCTTCCGTTGTCCCGGAGATGCACAACAAACCGGTCTACCAGTTGAATTATCGCTGGCCCGGACTTATTCCCCAATACCCCATGACCCGCCTGATCGATGAAATCGTCCAGATAGATAAAGGGCTTTATCTCGGACAGCTCGTCATGGCGACCGATCATTATGCATTCGGCACGGAACGGCTCGATTACCTTCCCGGCGACCCGATTGAACAGATTGGCGACGATTACAGACCGGGACAAATGCAGGAAGGCATTCTCAATCAACTTCTTGCCCCTTTTGGCGCGGGGGAAACCGAGGTTGATTACGGCTACCAAAACAACGGCTTTTTCTTGATGATAGACCCCGATTATGCGGAAGAAGCCTACGCCGACAACGCCTTTCCTTTTCTCCGTCCTCACGCTGGAGAGAGCGGTTATGTCGAGTTGGGGTATATCAAGCAAAACGACTACTATAAAACCGGGGTGATGAATACCGCAGCGACGGACATTTCCAAACTCCCACGTATTGCCGACTGGGAAGAAGGCTGGAAAAACGACGATGGCCTGAAAAAGAAATTCACGACCCTGATTACCGAGGCTTCGACAAAGCCGGACGATCCCGATGTCCATAAAATGCTTCACGAAGGCGAATCGGTGCTGCAAATGATCAACCGCCTCAAGGAAGAAGTATCCGCCGAAACCAATTGCAGCGACCGGCTGATCCATTTTGAAAAACTGAACCGGCTGTTCCGCAGCGGCGTAGCGCCGAAAATAACAAACGGACGCTTCCAGGGGGCGGGCAAGGGTTACAACACCCGTCTGGACGGGCTGCCGGAGCGCGAGTGGTACGGCAAAAGCGAGCCGCTGAGCGGATTTGATTATTATCACGGCTGCACCCTCAACCTCCATTTCGGTTTCGACGATGAAATCAGGCAAAAAGCCGCCGAACTGGCGGACGAAAGCCAGCTTTTTCCCAGTTTACTGGCGGCATTGTTGCAGAAAGACGGGAACGACCCGAACCTCCTGAATATTTTCTGGGCGAATATCGGGCGCTTTATATTCCCTTGGGCCGGCAAATCCTACGAAAAAGTCAGCGGGCGGAAACTGAGCATGCTGGTAGATGAAAGCGCGGACTTACGCGACCGCTACCCGGAGCGGGTACACGAACTTAAAACTCATGCCGCGAGTTGGCCCCATTACGATCTGGTGAATAAAAACGCTGAAAATTATTGGGGCAAACCGGGGAAATACCATGAGCACCTGAAGCACGGCGCATGGGACAACGGCATGACCGATGAAGACAAAGCGTTCTGGGAAAACGAGGCCGCAACGAAATGGGTTTTCGGAAACAACCTTCAGGACTCGCGGATCAAGGGGGCGGATTTCACCATGAAAATGCTGGATATGAACTACCACATCCCGGAAAAAACCTTGCAGGATTTGGCCGAGGCGGGCCCCTCCCCCTTTGCGCGCCAAGGCTATGTATTCCTTGGGCTTGCCAATCAGCAATCGATCCTTCCGATGAATAATGGCGACAAAAGCAAGAAAAACGTTTTCCAGTTCCAGTATCGCTACCCGATGATAGGCGGTGCGACGCCCATCGGATTCTGTCTCGATGAAATTGTGGAAATTGCCGAAGGACTCTACCTCGGCCAATTGATCTACTCGACCCGCCTGGCGAAACCCTACCATTCTTCGGAAGACTCGTCCACATACGGCTATCAGCTCTTCGGCTATTTCATGTTGATGGACAACGACTGGGAATACCACCGTCAGGCAATCAAGCTGGATACCCTGACATAGCGGCACAACTGCGAGCGCATCACTCACCATCTCGGGTGCGGTTTTTGGATTTAACTTTAACGAAAAAGGGATAAACAATGAGCATACTGGCAATGTACATTCAAGGTGACATCTACCCCGATGGCAGCAATGACCCCGGCGCGGTCGTGACGGCCATCACCAACTCCAAACTGACCACGCCCATACTCGGGCTGTGCCACGTCAACTGCTCCACGGCGACCTGCCCCGACGGCGGATCGCCCAAGGATAGCTGCGACGGCGACATCACCTTCAACGACACCCTGATAATTCGCGACGGCCAATATGTCGGCGATGCGAGTTGGCCCGCCACCATCAAATCCCTGCGCGCAGGGCAAGTTACAAAAATATTCGCCTCGTTCGGCGGCTACGGCGTGCCCGACTACACCCGGATCGGTGTGCTCATGGAAAAATACGGAAGCGGCCCGGATAGCCCCCTGTACAAGAACTTCGTCTGCCTCACACAAGAACTCGGACTTGATGGCATCGACTTCGACGATGAGGACTGCTACGAGCAGGACATCGTCGTCAACTTCGCGGAAATGCTGCTGGGCATGGGACTTGAAGTGACATTCTGCCCCTACTGCGAACAGGAATTCTGGTCGGGCTGCATCCAGGCAGTAGGCGCCGACAACATCAGTTGGCTCAATTTGCAGTGCTACGCAGGCGGCAAAAGCAACGCCCCGAGCAACTGGGCCGGCATGAGCGTGCCCATAGTCGCCGGCGTTTGCGCCAATTGTTGCTGCGAACAAACCACCTGCTCGCCTAATGATGTCGAAAACGTATTCCACTTGTGGACCACCGGGCAGGGTTCAGTGAGCAGCGAATGCTGGAACGGAACGGCGAGTGGGCAAACGGCGCTTATGGGTGGGTTCATCTGGACATACGGTGATGTTGTTGGCAGTCTTGATCAGTATGTTAATGCGATGGATGGCGGGCTTGCGCAAGACTCGGAAAAAATATAAAGATTAATTGCGTTAGTAGTATCAATATTGTGGTGGCAACATTATAGAAATTAACTTCAATATCATCGAGTTTGTTTCTAAATGATCCAATTGGACACCCTCGGATTTCCGAGAAATTATATCAACCTGCCTCTAAACATAAGGAGCTAAGCATGAATAACTATGGTGTATTAAAAGGAAAAGCGATTGAATACAAACGTGACAGCGACAACGATCCGCATTCAGAGTTGCTAATGGATGTGGAAGGCAAGAAATTCCGAATCGCAATCAATGTGCGATCAAGCCGCGGTCCAGTTGAAAAAAGGCTGATAGAATATTTGATTATGCAAGACATCAAGCATCCGGCTGTTGAACGCGCACGCGCACTTCCGTTTGGCTGGAATAATCTGAAGGATGGCAAAAACGACGGGGCGGCGATAGATTACATCAGAAGTAACTTGTTCCGCGCAACAGACATGAAACCGGTTACGCATCTCGCCCCCGGTCCCCATAACGACTTATTTGAATTTGTGGAGGATTTGCTGCAACGAGCCATTTTAGAGGATGGGGCAGTGGTATATGCATTCGGTGAGAAATGGGGACCGGAAAACAACAAAAAAGACCAATATTTTGGTTTTCTGCCTGGCAATGGCGTCCACCTTATCCATATGAATCAAGGGGATGCAAATGACAACAACGGCACCTTTTGTGATGGTGCTCTTGTTATTGACTTTCCTAAATCAAACACTGCGTCGGCATTGTTCCTGAAATTCCAAAACCAGAAATGGCATACCAATGAAGATAATGGTACAGTCATTGTCGATGCTCCGGCTGTTCCCGATGTTAAGATTCCCGACTATGGCACAGTTGATTCTTGGGAAGTGGTCGCGCCGGATTCGCCATACCATCTTGCACGGATCGTTGCCGCAATGCTCAATCCTCGCGGAGACGACCCGACTCGCGAGTTTGTAACGGTGCTGAATTGTTCGGGCAACGTATTGGATATGACAGGCTGGCAAATTCTCGACCAGCACGATAAAGCAAGCAAAATATCAGGCAAGATCGCACCTGGGCATGCTACGGTCTTTATGCTTGATGGAACTGGAGCGCAGTTGTCAAATAAGGGTGGCACCATTACGCTACTTGACTCCCGCGGACTAAAAGTCGACGGCGTTGCTTATACCAAATCCGACGCACAAATTGAGGGTATACCTTTCGTTTTCCGATGAATGATTTCCAACAGCCCGGTAGCGTGGGCACGTTTTTCGTGCCCACGCTGTTGATGCATTTCCCGTATGGGCACGGTAAAGCTGCGCCTATCCGGCTTTCTGCGTTTCTTCAGCAAAAATAAACCAACTCAAGTGATGAATTTCACAACTATTTCAAATAAATGGAATTATATGAGCATAAAACCATCTGGTCTTTTTTTGCACAATCTCGGTAATCGCGGTTTATCGCTGGCTATCGCGCTGGCCTGCGTCGGCAATTTGTGGTGCGTCGGCAATGCTGCCGCAGCCGGTCATGATAGTCAGGCTGCGGACCCCGTGGCGTTTTCATTTGCCTTTTTCGGCTGCAACCGCCTGGATAAGGAAGGGGTGGACGCAACCCAATCCGACAGCACCGCCAACGTAGCCCAATTGCGCCAATCTTTTAAGGATATCGCCAAGTCCCCCCGCTTGCCCAATTATTTATTTTTGGCGGGCGACATCGTTAAGGCGAAAGAGCCGGGGACGAAAAAATTGGCGAAACAACTTTCCGCATGGGTTGAATTAGCCACAGATACCAAGAAAAATCCGTTAATCGCAAAAAAAGTGCCCATCGTCACCTTCACCGGCAACCACGAATTGTTGGTCAATCAGGACGAAGGCGACTGCAAATATGCGCAATGCCCCAATCCGCCGGCTTATGCTTATTGGCAACAATTCATGGGAAGCAATCCGGCCAATTTTATCATTGGCAACAATGGACCGGCGCCGGATGATAAGGGTGGCTCGGACGGTTTGCTGGATGATGAAAGCAGGCTGACCTACAGTTTTCGTAGTGGGGATGTCATGTTTGTGATCCTCAACACCGACACCCAAATCGATAAGGACACCATAGGCGACGTGCCTCTGAACTGGCTCAAGCAGCAGTTGATCGACGGGCAGAATGACGCCGACATTCATCACATTTTCGTCATGGGGCACAAGCCGTTGCAGTCCGGCGACAGCATGGTCAGCGACGATACGGGCGACAGAACCATCCGCACGGAAGATGCCGCTGCGTTTTATTCTTTGCTGAATAATCCAATGGGAGACGGTACGCCCACCAAGGTGCGCGCGTTTCTGGCCGCCCACGCCCATGAGTGGAGTTATGCGCCCAAGCTGACTGTCGCCGGCGTAACCGGCGACGTGCCGCAAATCGTGGCCGGCAACGGCGGCAGCCCACCCAATAGCGCATGGAAGGGTAAGAACGCGTATTTCGGCTACACCCTGATAGAAATCACCCAGAGCGGCGCCGTCACCGCAAAAAGCTACGGCAGGCCTATAGACAAGCCGTATTACAACCAGAAAACCGGCAAAGCCACTTTGCGGGAAAACTACATCTTGTACACGCCGGCCAAACAGTATTTTTGATGCATTCATTTATTCGGGTTATGCCTTGCACGGAGGGAATTCATGCGTAATTCAGCATCGGGAATCGTAAAAGTTAGAGCAATTAGCGGCACCTACGTCGTTTTTCTGGCCTTTGACATGGAGGAGGCGGACGCGGAGGGGCTAATGGGGTTTGCCATTCAGCGCACCGACCTCACCGAAGACGAAACCGTCTGGCTGAAGGGGAACAAGACCTTTCCCAGCATTCGCCCTTCCAGCGGATTTGAAGATGCCAGCAGTCATGAGCATCCCTTCCAGGGTTTTCAGTGGGCGGACTACACTGCCAAACCGGGATACCGCTATCGCTACCGCGTTGTCCCGATGTTTGGTTGCCCCGGCGCATTGACGGAAAAAGCGGCAACCACTGTCACTATCGACACCGAACCGCTGGCCGGCGCCAAGCACGAGGTGCATTTCAACCGTGGCGCCATCGCGTCCCAGGCCTTCACCAAACGTTTTCCGTGCCAGACTCTCGATCAGGCGGGCATGCCGGCCTATGCATGGCTGGGACGCGATCTGGTTCCCGCGTTGCTGAATTTCATCGCCAAGGCAGCGGACAAAACGTATAGCCTGCACGCCGCCATTTATGAACTGCACCTGCCGGAACAACAGCCATGGCCGGACGTATTGGCGGCGTTTAAGGGTGCCAGGCAGGCCGGCGCAGCGGTAAAGATCATCTACCACGGTGCGGATGACGAAACCGGAAAAACCAACAAAAAGGCGATATCCGACACGCAGATCGACGATATTTGCCTCGCACGCACCCATGCGAAGCTGATGCATAACAAATTCATCGTGCTCAGCAAGGACGGCGAACCCGTTTCCGTCTGGACCGGCTCGACCAACATCAGCCGCAATGCCTTGTACGGCCAACTTAATGTCGGGCACGTTATTCACGATGCCGCGCTGGCCAAACAATATCTCGGCTATTGGAACGAACTCGCGGGGGACCCCGTGGACAAAAACGTTAAGGATTGGGCCAACGCCAACAACGCCCTGCCCCCGAACGATGAATCCGCCGCGCTGACGCCGATTTTTTCCCCGCATCGCGGTCGTGGCGTGTTCGACTGGTGGATAGCGCTTGCCGATGATCCCAAGCCTTTATTCATGACATTTCCGTTTGGCATCGTCAAAGACTTCCGCCCGGTGTTCGACAAGAACGACGGCGTGCTGCGATTCGCCATGCTGGACAAATACGTCAACGGCGGGAACGCCGCCTCGCGCGCCGCAGCCATCGCCGACATCGAACGCATACGTCGTTTGCCGAATATCGGCATGGCGCTGGGCAGCAACATTTTTGTGGATCGGCTCGATGGCTGGCATCGGGAAGGCGGCGGCATCGGCGTTAACGTAAACTGGATACACACCAAATTCATGCTCATCGACCCACTTGGCACTCAGCCCATCACCCTGACCGGCTCCGCTAATTTCAGCGAATCCAGCGTCAACGTCAACGACGAAAATATGGTGCTGATCCGTGGCGACACGCGCGTGGCGGATATTTACTTCGGCGAATTCATGCGGGTGTTCGCGCACCACCGTTTCCGCGAGTCGGTCAAGCGCCACATCGGGCAATACGGCTCGGCGGCATTGAACACCTGGAAGCCGCAGGATTTGTTCGAAGACTGGAGGAAATGGGCGCCGATGCATTTCAAAAAGGGTTCGGAATATGACATCAAGCGGCGTTACTTTGTTGGAAGCTAACCCGGTGGCTGGGTGCGATAAAGCTATGCCCACCCTTCCGGCTTCATGCTAAGATGAGACTGATTCTTATATAGAGGATAGTTAACAATGCGCAATTTGAAAGCGTGTGGACTGGCGCTACTGGCGTTTCTGGCCACCATGTTGTCGATGGATGCCGGGATCAACCTGGTTCAGGCAGGCGAAGTCGCCCAGTCGGCGGCATCGACGCCGGACGACAATGCGACGCCCCGGACCAACGACGAAATCCGACGATGGTATAACGATCAGGTTGCGGTCATTCCGGCGCTGAACGAACAATGGCGGAAAGACGGCCTGAGCGTCGAAACCCGTGCATGCAAGGCGTATGATATCCGCCATGGTGCCCGGCTGAAGGCGCGGGAATTCATGCCCGACAAGCGGGAGGTGGCGGATCTGCAAGCTCGGGACCAGGAAAAATACGGCAATCCCGACGGACCGACCTTCGAATATCTGGTGCAGAAAAACCGCGACGAGGGACTGACCGGCGATGAAGTCTATGAAAATATCATCGGCAGCGCCAAGCGCACCAATGAAGGCTATAACAAACGATTCGGCGTAACCCCGACCGGGATGAGTCCATGACACTCGAACAATGCCTGAAAACCTCCCCGGCCTGGCGTCGCAGCGGCAAGGGTGAATATCCCTACAGCGCAACGGTGGGCGGCCATGAGTGGCGGATCCGGGTCAATGATTTTCCCGCCGAAGCGCTTTACACCCTGCTGATCGACAGCCGGGCGGTCGGCGATTTCGACGGCTGGCCCGCAGCCTGGCTGCGCCCGGACTGATCCGCCGGTGTCGTGAGCCAAGTAGGGGGGTATCTTTTTGCGCCCACGCCGTTGATGCATTTCCCGCCGCATAGGCACGATAAAGCCATGCCTACCCACCTTATATGAAAACCAGCCGCTTGGTATATTTAGTCCATGAGCGAACTAGCTCAAAAGATCGAACAACTTCCTGAACCTCTCCAGCGTGAGGTTGAAGATTTTATTGACTTCATCGCCGGGCGCCACATCAGGTTGCAGCGGCAGCAATACCTCTCATTATCCTGGGCTGGCGGCCTCTCCGAATACTGCGATCAATTTACTTCTTTCTCTCTTCAGAAGAAATCGCTCGACTGGTGGAACAGTTGAGATACCTCATTTTGCTCCCAACAGCGGAATTGGCTATCTCCGAATTTGCGGTCTGCTCGATTGGCCTCATATTGACTAGACTCGACAAACCGGATATATGGCGTGCCTTCGTTACAGATGTTCTCGAAAACGGAGCTGTTCGCCGAATTGCGCTTGATCCCACAAGCTTACGGGAAATGATGGTGGCACGACAACAGTTCCGGCTTGATTTCGATGACGCCTATCAGTATGTTGCCGCTCAGCAGTTCGGGCTGGTGCTAATCAGTTTCGATACGGATTTCGATAAGACCTTTCTTGGCAGAAAATCACCGGAAGATATTCTTACTGGATTTACATCACCTTCCTGATGCCGCCGGACGAGCCGGAACCAAACAGGATGTAGACGCTATGGCGTGCGCCATAGCCGTCCACCAAAGAGCCGCACCAGTGCTCAATCTACGACGCATTCTTCGCAAAATTTGCGAAAGTATTCGTTTAAGAAAAATCGCTGGAAGCCTTATGTGGCGGCATTTCCAGACTTTCCGTCCAGACACTATTTAAACAGCGCGTCCGCAAAATCTTTCGCGGCGAATGGGCGCAGGTCGTCGATGCGCTCACCAATGCCGATGAAGCGCACCGGCACCGGGCAGGTTTTGGCGATGGCGGCGATGACGCCGCCTTTGGCGGTGCCGTCGAGTTTGGTGAGCACCAGGCCGGTCAGCCCAAGCGCGTCGTTGAACGATTTGACTTGCGCCAGCGCGTTCTGGCCGGTGTTCGCGTCCAGCACCAGCAGCACTTCGTGCGGCGCGCCCGGCTCGGCTTTGGCGATGACGCGCTTGATTTTTTTCAGTTCTTCCATCAGGTGCAACTGGGTCGGCAGGCGCCCGGCGGTATCCGCCAGCACGATGTCGATGCCGCGCGCCTGGGCGGACTGGATCGCATCGTAAATCACTGCTGCGGCGTCGTTGCCTTCCTGGCTGATGACCGTGACGTTGTTGCGTTCGCCCCAGGCTTGCAATTGCTCGCGCGCTGCGGCGCGAAAGGTGTCGCCGGCGGCGAGCAGCACCGATTTGCCTTGCGCCTGGAAATATTTGGCGAGTTTGCCTATGGTGGTGGTCTTGCCGGCGCCGTTGACGCCCGCCAGCATGATCACGAAGGGGCGGTGACTGCCGATGTCCAGCGGCTTTTCCAGAACCGCAATCAGGGAGGACAGGCCGTCGTGCAGCGCGGCCTGCAATTGCACGGCATCGCTTAAGCTCTCGCGCTTGACCCGCGAGCGCAGGTCGTCGAGCAGCGCCTGAGTGGCGCTGACGCCGACATCGGCGGATAGCAGTACGGTTTCGAGTTCTTCGTAGAGTTCCTCGTCGATCTTGCCGCCGCCGAGCAGGCCGGCAAGCTTTTGCCCAAGGTTGTCGCGGGTGCGCGCCAGCCCTTGTCTCAGGCGTTCCGTCCAGCTCGCCGGTTTTTCCTCGGGCGCGGGTTTTTCTTCAGGTGCGGGGTCTTTGCTGAATTTGAAGAAACTTAACATAGGTGTAGTAGTCTGAGGGTAGGTTATAATTATTGATTCCGCCATTTTAGGCGATAAGGAGGTTTTGTGCAGCGCAAGTTACTGATCGCGGCCTGGTGCCTGGTATTGTTCAACCCGTTGCAGGCCTGGGCGAGTACGCACGAATTCAAGCTGGACAACGGGATGAAGCTGATCGTCCGGGAAGATCATCGTGCGCCGGTGGTGGTGTCGCAGGTGTGGTACCGCGCCGGCAGCATCGACGAGGTGAGCGGCACGACCGGTGTCGCGCACCTGCTGGAACACATGATGTTCAAGGGCACCAAGGAGGTGCCGGGCGGACGGTTTTCCAAGATCATCGCGGCTGCGGGCGGGCGGGAGAATGCCTTCACCAGCGAGGATCACACTGCTTATTTCCAGCAATTGCAAGCCTCCAAGCTGCCGGTTTCATTTCGTCTGGAAGCCGACCGCATGCACAATCTGGTGATTTCCCCGGAAGAATTCGCCAAGGAGATCAAGGTGGTGATGGAGGAGCGCCGGCTTCGCACCGACGATAAGCCCCAAGCGCTGGTGTACGAGCAATTGCGTGCGGCGATGTTTCTATCGCATCCCTACCATCATCCGGTGATCGGCTGGATGAACGATCTGGAGAATATGACCGCGAATGACGCGCTGGACTGGTATAAGCGCTGGTATACGCCGAACAACGCGACGCTGGTGGTGGTCGGCGATGTCGAGCCGCAGGCGGTGCTGGCGCTTGCCAAAGAACATTTCGGCAAGATCGCGGCGCAACCGTCACCGCCGCGCAAGCAGCCGGTCGAGGCCGAGCAGCGCGGCATCAAGCGCCTGACGGTGAAAGCGCCGGCGCAACAACCCTATCTGTTGATGGGCTACCATGCGCCTGCGCTGCAAAATCCGGAGCAGGACTGGGAGCCGTATGCGCTCGACGTGCTGTCCGGGGTGCTCGACGGCCACGCCGCGGCGCGGCTCAACAAGGCGCTGGTGCAGGAACAGCAGGTGGCGAGTTCGGTTGGCGTGGGTTACGACACGCTCGCGCGTGGGCCGAGCATGTTCTACCTTGATGGCACGCCGGTCGAGGGCAAGACGGTTGCCGACCTGGAAGCGGCGATCCGCGCCCAGATCGAAAAAATCAAGCAGGACGGCGTGACCGAAGAGGAGTTGCAGCGCGTCAAGGCGCAGACTGTGGCAAGCCGGGTCTACCAGCGCGATTCGATGTTTTATCAGGCGATGCTGATCGGCCAGTTCGAAACTGCGGGGCTGTCGTACAAGGCGCTCGACACCGTGCTGGAAAAAATCAAGGCGGTGACGCCCGCTCAGGTGCTTGAGGTGGCGCGCAAATATCTGGTGGACGACCACTTGACGGTGGCCGTGCTCGACCCGCAGCCGCTGGATAATATGAAATCGGCCATGCCGCAGAAGGGGTTGCACCATGTTAAATAAAATTTTATTGGGATTATTGTTGCTGATTGTGTCCGTCGGCGCATCTGCCACGCCGCAAATCCAGCACTGGCAGATGGACAACGGCGCGCGCGTCTATTTCGTGGAAAACCACGATTTGCCGCTGCTCGACGTGAGTATCGATTTCGCCGCCGGCAGCAGCCGCGATGCGTCGCAAAAATCCGGCCAGGCGGCGCTGGTCAGGCGCATGTTGGCGCTGGGCGCGGGCGGCTTGAGCGAGGACGGGATTTCCACGCGCATGGCGGATATCGGTGCAGCACTCGGCGGCAGTTTCGACCTCGACCGCGCCGGCGTCAACCTGCGCACCCTGAGCAGCGCGCGCGAACGTGAGCAGGCGCTGGACGTGATGGCGCGGGTGGTGCAACAGGCGGAATTCCCCGAAGCCGTGATGCAGCGCGAGAAAAACCGCACCGTCGCCGGCCTGAAGGAAGCCGAAACCCAGCCCGATTACCTCGCCGGCAGGGCTTTTTCCACGATGCTTTACGGTGCGCACCCCTACGGATACGAACCCAGCGTGGCAAGCGTGAGCGCGCTGACGCACAGCGATCTGGTGGATTTCTACCGCACTTGGTATCGCAGCGATAACGCGGTGCTGGCGATTGTCGGCGATGTGACGCTGCCCCAGGCCAAGGCAATAGCGACGCAACTGACGGCCAGGCTGCCGCGCGGCGATGGGGAGGCCAAGCCGCCGACGCCGGTGGCGTCGCTCGCCAAGGCGCAGACCCGGCGCATCGCCCATCCTGCCACGCAAAGCCATATCCTGATGGGCGCGCCGGGTATGAAGCGCGATGACCCGGATTATTTCCCGCTATTCGTCGGCAATTACATCCTGGGCGGCGGCGGCTTCGATTCGCGCCTGCTGGAGGAAGTGCGCCAGAAGCGCGGTCTGGCCTACAGCGCGCACAGCTACTTCTCCCCGATGAAACAGGAAGGCCCGTTCCAGATCGGCCTGCAAACCCGGCGCGACCAAGCCGACCAGGCGCTGGCGGTGGTGCGCGACACCTTGGCGAAATTCGTCGCCGAAGGCCCGACCGAAGCCGAACTGAAGCAAGCCAAGGACAACCTGATCGGCGGGTTTCCATTGCGGATAGACAGCAACCGCAAAATCCTCGACTACCTCGGCGTCATCGGCTTTTATCGTTTACCGCTGACCTACCTGGACGATTTTTCCGCTCACGTCGATAAAGTAACGCTCAAAGACATCAAGGATGCATTCGCGCGGCGCGTCAAGCCGGAAATCATGGCGACCGTGATCGTCGCTGCGGACGATAAACCTAGAAACCTCCGTTGAACGGGCTGGAGTGTGCGGTTTTCCGGGTGCAGGGCATACCCGACGGCCTTACGGCCTGGGCACAAGAGGCGCAACGACGAAGAATGGTTGTTCCATTCTCTTC
>JBAYVP010000086.1:0-16280 GCA_041674485.1 Sulfuricellaceae bacterium | reverse complement strand
TCAGCACGCGGCGTTCGGTCACAGCCGCCGGGTCGCCCATCGGCAATGTCATTTTCTTGACTTCGGCGCAGCCCATGCGGATGTAATCTTCCGCCATTTCCTGAGTGGTTTCGCGCGCTTCAGCCGTTTCCGGCTGGCTCCAGATCACGCCTTCGCGCAAATTGGCGCGCGCCACGGCCACATCGGTGAAGCCGAACGCCTCGGTCTTGGCGCGGCGCGAACACGCGCCTATCATCACATGCGTTACGCCTTCATTGGCAATATCGTCACGAATCAGTTTCACGCCTTCGGCGTTGCACAGAAAACCGTGCTCCTTGACCAGCGCAGCCTTGCCTTCCTTCTGCGCCACCTTGGCCAGCGCTGCGGTGTTCAGGCGTTCGCCCAAACCGCACCCCTGGCATATGTACGCTGCTACTTTCATATCCGCCATTTAATCAACCCTCCGCTCTGGCTACACGGTTAACCACTTGAATCGCCCGCAACGCGCCGGCGGTCGCGGATTGCACCGCACGGTTCACGTCCAGCGGATTGGCTGCACAACCGGCGCCGAAGAACCCGCCGTTTTTGGCGTCTGCCTCAATGAAGCCGCTTGCATCGGCGACAATGTCCACCGGCAGATTCATGCCCTTGACGCTCGGCTCCATGCCCACCGCCAGCACCACCAGATCATGCGCGGTGGCATAACGCTGATAGCCTTCGGTGTTCACGCCATGCAACACCACGTCGCCGCTTTTCTCGTCCTGCACGGCTTTCGCCACCTTAGACTTGACGAAGCTGACATTGGGGTCGTTCCACACCTTGGCGTAGAAATCCTCGAAACGGTCGATGGCGCGGATGTCGATGTAGTAAATCGTCGATTTGCCCGCGTCGCCGTAGGCTTCGCGCACATAAGTGGTCTGCTTGAGCGAGGCCATGCAGCAAATGCGCGAGCAGTGACGCAAATGGTTCTCGTCGCGCGAACCGGCGCATTGGATGAACGCGATGTTCTTCGCTTCCTTGCCGTCGGACGGGCGCAACAGCTTGCCCTTGGTCGGCCCGTGCGGGTCGGACAGGCGCTCGAATTCGACGCTGGTGATCACGTTGGAGAAACGGTCGTAGCCGTAAGGCTGGATCTTCGCCGCATCGTAAGGCTTCCAGCCGGTCGCCCAGATTACCGCACCGGCCTTGAACTGGACGGTTTCCTCTTGCATATCGAGGTCCACGGCGTTGTACTTGCAGGCGGCCTTGGCGGCTTCGCCCTCGGGCGTGCCGACGATGGACGGGTCAATCACGTAATGCTGCGGATAGGCCATCTTGTGCGGCAGATACGCCGCCTTGACCTTGCCCAGGCCGTAATTATAGCTGTCCGCCACTTCGGCCTTCACCGCCTCGCCACATGCGCCGCACGCGGTGCAGTTTTCGTTGACAAAGCGCGGCGCGAGCTTGACCGTGGCGGTGTAGTCGCCGGCACTGCCGGTGATGCCCGTCACTTCGGCCATGGTCAACACCTTGATGCGCGAGTTGAACTTGGTGCGCCGCTGATTGATCTCCAGGCCGCATACCGGATGGCACAGCTTGGGAAAATAGCGGTATAGCTGGGACGCACGCCCGCCCAGCATGGGATTTTTTTCTACGAGCACGACATTCTTGCCGCATTCGGCCGCTTCCAGCGCCGCCGTCATGCCGCTGATGCCGCCGCCGACGACCAGAATGGTCTGGTTGGTTGCAACGACTTCCGTCATCAGATTTACCTCCGTCGCGGATTACCTATAATTTAAGGACTTCAAGACACTAAAAACCGGCAGCCATGTTACCTTGAAATCCGCAGGTAATCCATTGTCAAATTGGGAAAAATTAATTGAATATTCTTATGTTCGAATCAGTATTTCTTTTGCGTCCCGGTTGTTTGCTCTCTAAAGCTTCTGCGAATTGGGCGGCAAGCCGCTCATTTCCAGCCCGTTTTCCGACAACTCGCGGATTTCGAAGCTCAACGTTTCCAAGTCCGCAATGATGTAAGTCGCCGGCGCGGCCACCCCGCCCACCGTGCCGGGATTGACCAGCCAGGTCGTGCCGCCCCGGATGTTGGGGACTTGTTCCAGCGCCGCTTTATGGTCGTGCCCGTAACACACCACGTCCCACTCGCCGGTGCAAGCCATCGCGCGCGCATAGTGGGGGTAATGCACCATGAACACGCGCCGCCCGCCCAGCACTATCCCCGCATCCTGGCCGTGAAAATGGATATGGCTGCCCGGCTCGTGCGCCATGCGCGATAAAGTATAAAGATCGCCGGTATTGTTGCCGTGAATCAGATGCACCGGCATTTCCAGCTTGCGAAACATCTTCAGCATATTGGGCGCGACCAAGTCACCGCAGTGCAGCACCGCCTCGGCGCCCAGCGCATGAGCCGCTTCCACCGCAGCAGCCAGCAGGATGCGGTTGTCGTGGCTGTCGGAAAGAATGCAGATTTTCATTATGGCAATGCGTTATTGGAGGGAGTGGGGCTGGAAATGGCTTTACCGAAATTCAAGCGGGAAACCTGCCCCGCCATCGAAAAGGCGCGATTATACCGGCTTTGTCGCACTCAACCAGGAAAAAAAGCCCCCCCAAGCAGGGTAAATTTGTTCTCGGCACAGAAAAAACCGATTCACCGCAGAGGACGCGGAGGAAAAGCATGAGGGGTTTCCTCTGCGTTCTCTGCGGTGAAAAAGGTTTTGTCTTTATGGGTTGCCGCCATGAGTCGAGTAGCGTCGCGCTAAGTTTGCCTGGGATTCATGAATGTCTTCCATCATTGATTTTCATCATGAATTTCTGAGAACAAATTTACCCTGCTCCCCCCAAGCCAGACTATGCTGTGCAAATATGTTTTGCACCTGTCGAGCTGCGCAGCAAAGCCGATATTTTACGCAAAACTCCGTAGAAACGCGCATTTACCCAAGGGGTGCAAGAGCCGCGATTGGGGTGTTAACGAAGTATCGCCCTCGAAATTTTACGAGATAGCCGCGTTGTGTTTTGCGCGACGCTCGTTGGAATCAGTACGCCAAAATACCTGATTGTTTTTATCGTCTATGGTGCTAGAATTAGGGCGTGAACTTCAAGAGGTTTGTGGCTCGCATCACTGTTTCCGGTGTGGGTCGGAAGAGCGGCAAAGTGGCCGGTCGCTCGTTTTCGAATGACTATGCCTTGCGCGGTCACAATTTGCGCGTTGCATCGCATCCCCCGCGCAAGGCATTTTTTAAGAGGGGATTACCATGCGTAACTTCGACAACTTTCCCGTAATAGCCTGGGACGGAAAAAACAGCGCATTGCGTGCGCGCGCCCAGGTCATGCATGGGGAACCGCTGATCCTGGAAATGGGCAGCGGCTTTGACATCGGCGTGGACGCAGGAGATTGCGGCTGCCGCGCCTCCGATGAATATTATATGGGTTGCGACCCGAAATGCACGCTTTCCCTGCTTGCCGAAATCAACCATCTGCCGGCACTGGCCAAGGTGGGCGAAGCAGCCCAGCAGGCCGGCCTGCTGGTCGATGTGGATGGAACGCGGTCGCGCATCATTATCTACGACTGAGCGCCGCCGCGTTGGCTTATTGCGGTCGCGCCCACTATGACTCGCTACATCAATCAAAATTTTGCGCGATCATCACGCGAATTTACTTGTGCTCTTTAGGGTATGCAATATCCGGGTTAGCTGCGTCTCGCGGGATGCTCAACTGTCATAGTGAAAACGGCAGGCGATAATCACCAACTCGGCATCGGTTGCGCGATACACCAAGCGGTTTGCTTCATCTATGCGCCTTGACCAGTAGCCGGATAACTCTCCCCGAAGCGGCTCCGGTTTGCCTATGCCGACGAACGGGTCGCGCGCAGTGGCCGTAATCAGCAGATTCAATCGCTTGAGCGTCTTCTTGTCTTGGTCTTGCCAGTACAGGTAGGCATCCCAAGCATCGGGCACGAAGCGAATGGCGCGCACGATTAATCGGTGGGAAGCAATTGGCGCTCTTGTGCCTGCCCGGCTTTATCCTGTGCAATTGCCCGCGCCAGCGCCGCTGCGTTCGCCGGGTTGCCGGTCAGATGCAATGTTTCCATGATGCTGTTGTAGCTGTCCAGCGACATCACCACAGCATCGCCTTCCGCATCGCGGCGACTGATAATGGTTACGTCCGCGTCTTGGACTACGCCATCCAGAATGGACTTGAGCGCATTGCGCGCATGGGAATAGGTGACGACGTTCATATTTGCCTTACTTGTGCATTAATTTGGACAAGTATAGCTGGAGAAGGAAGGCAATGCAAGATGCTGATCGATATAGAGCGGGTGCAATTTTGTTTTGATGCCGTAGCTCTGGATATGGCCTGTGTTCGTGCGCCAGGGTAAATTTGTTCTCAGCACGGAAAAAACCGATTCACCGCAGAGGACGCAGAGGAAAACCCTCATGCTCTTCCTCTGCGTCCTCCGCGTCCTCCGCAGTGAAAAAAGGTTTTGTCTTTATGGATTGCCGTCATGAGTTGAGCAGCGTTGCTGCTCAGTTTGCCTGGGATTCATGAATATTTTCCATCATTGATTTTCATCATGAGTTTCTGAGAACAAATTTACCTTGGTTCGTGCGCTTTAAGCGCTTGGTGCAACGGGCAGCGCACGGCTATAATCAGCCGCACGTACTGAACAGCCTCCTTTTTTAATAAGCGGCGAATTCAAAGACGACCTCAAGACAGGGTGCGGAAGAGTACATCAGATGAATGAAGCGATGACAAAGACCGGTTCGATGGCTACAACGCGTGTGGGAGGTTATACCGGAATTCTTCCGAGCCAGAAAATTAAGGAAATGCTGGGTAGTGGCGAAATCAAGGCGGCGCTGGCGAATATCGATCATGACCAGATTCAGCCCGCCAGCATAGACCTGCGCCTGGGCAATTGCGCTTACCCCGTGGATACGAGCTTTCTTCCCGGCAAGGGAATGAGGGTGCTCGATAAAATGGCGCAACTCGACACCCGGTTTTCCGACTTCAAAATCGATCTGGGCAAGGGCGCGGTGCTTGAAAAGGGGCGGGTATATGTCATCCCGCTTTTGGAAGCCATTAATTTGAGAAGCGATGTAGCGGCCTTTGCCAATCCGAAAAGCTCAACGGGGCGGCTGGATATTTTGACGCGTTTGATTGCCGATGAGGCGACCAGTTTCGACCAGGTGAGAGAGGGCTACAAGGGCGAACTTTATATCGAAGTGGCGCCCCGGAGTTTCAGTGTGGTGGTCAAAGCCGGTACGCGCTTGAATCAGTTGAGGTTTCGCCGCACACGCGGAGAGGAGGCGAAACCCATCACTTCCGCCGACTGGAAACAGCTTCTTGAGGAAGGGCAAATTGTCGATTTCAGCGACTACGAGAAAAACGCAAGATCGACAAAAACAGGCGTTTTACCGTTCACTGTGGATTTGGAAGGCGCCGGGCATGAGGGCGACCTGATCGGTTATCGCGCGAAGAAGCATGTCAAACGTATCGACTTGGAAAGGCGGGATTATGATCCGTTGGATTTCTGGGAGCCTATCCGATTTCACAAAACGTCTTCACTGATATTGGATCCCGATGAATTCTATATTCTCATGACCAAGGAAGCGATTGCGGTGCCACCGGACTATGCGGCCGAGATGCTGCCCTACGACACCCGCGCCGGCGAGTTCCGCGTCCACTATGCCGGCTTTTTTGATCCTGGATTCGGCTGGAATGCCGCGACCAATAAAGCGGGCAGCAGCAGGGGGGTGCTGGAAGTGCGCTCGCACGAGGTGCCCTTCCTGCTGGAGCACGGGCAGACGGTAGGGTGGCTGCGCTACGAGCGCATGGCGGCCCGCCCCGAGCTTCTGTATGGGCAGGACATGAATTCGAACTATCAAGGGCAGAGCCTTAAATTAGCCAAGCAGTTTATGCAACTGTAAGGCTTGGGGGCGCAGGGTAAATTTGTTCCCGGAAAAAAACTACAAATCGATTTCCTCCGCCCAGATCAGCGCCTGGATATGGGCCTGGTTAACGGTTTTCGCGTCCAATCCGCTGTCGGCGGCGATGCGGGAAATGCTTTCTTCGTCGGCATCCTCGCACGCCACTGCCAGGTCGAGATAGGGCGCGTAGACGCCGCTGTGGCGAATTAGCGCCTCGGTGATCGACGAGGGCAGGTGTAGGCGTTCCACTGCTTGCACCATGGGGGCGTTGAGCAGAACGTCGAGCAGGGAAAATATGCCCACGATGAACAGTTCATCCCGTTCTTGTCCGGAAAACCGCTCCTGCCCCAGCAATTCGGCCATGCGCGCCCTGACCAGCGCGCTTTTGAGCAGCGCCTTGCTGCGCGGATCGACGATGCCGCTGGTGAACAGCAACAAGGTCAGCCAGCGGTAAAGCTGTTCGTAGCCAAGTATGATGATGGCGTGGGCAATCGAATGGATTTCCTGGGACAGCCGGTTGACCGGGGCGTTCATGTACAGCAACAGCTTGTAGGATAAGGTCGCGTCGTGCTTGAACACGCGTTCTATTTCCGCGATTTCGGCGCGGTTTTTAACCATGTTGAGCAATTCCATGACGCGCACACGGTCGCTGTCGATGCGCGAGGGGGCGGTGGGTTGCAGCTTGGCGAAGTAATATCCCTGGAAATAATGGAAAAACAGCTTGCGGCAAACGTCGAAATCCACTTCGGTGTTGACGTTGCGCGCGACGAGTTGGATTTGCGGGGACTTTTCCAGCAGTTTATCGATGATGCGCGCCAGTTCGATGGCGTTGTAGCGGGTTACGTCGATACGGGCGAATTGGGCAAGCTCCAGCAGGATTTCCATCGCGGAGCCGGGGGTGAAATTGTCCAGCGCAATACGATAGCCCAGGGCTTTGAGTTCCTTGCAGCGATGCCAGGTCGTTTCGTCGAAGCTGCCGCCGAAATCGAAGCACAGCGTCAATCCTTTCTGGGGCAGGAGCAGCAGCAAGGGATTGCCCAGCATGGCCGGCGGCAGGGTGAGCAGCGTTTGCTTGTCGTTCGCCAAGCGGTTGATGTCGTGGTCGATCAGGCATTTCACCAGCGTCTGGCCTTGCAGCAGTTGCAATTCACCGGCATCGTTCTGCAGTTGCGCGGTTTTGTGGCGCAACGATAATTCGTAGCCAACCACATATTGCGACCGGTCGAGCAGCGGCTGGTGGCTAAGGAAGCGCTGGCGCAGGTTTTCGGCGTCGGTCTGCCCGCCCGAGGTTTCCACCGGTAAAATGGCGGTGATGACATCGCTGCCCGGCACATGCCCGGTGTCTATGATTCTACCTGTTTCGGCTTCTGCGGGTTTCGATTGGGCAATGTCCAACACCAGGGCAGCGGGCTGCTCATCGTCGCTTTTTTTCCATCCTATCAAAGATTTGATATATTTGCCCAGCATATGCTCGTATGTATTGCGCGTGTAAGTTCGCCCCATTCTATCATGGCAAAGCGTCGAAGAAGTGGGCTAGGCCGGCATTTCACGGGTAAGTGAAAGACTTGCATTATTTCCCCGCCGACGCTTTCCCGGACGACGCTGGGGAAGACTGTGCCGTTGTGTCCGGCGGTTTTTTTTCCGCCGTTTCCGGTCTATCCGTAGGCGGTGATTTGCCGCCCTTGGCGGCAGATTTTGCCGGTGCTGCGCTTTTCTGCGCGTCTTTTTCGTCGGGCGGTTGGGTGACGGGAGACGGCGCTTCGCTGGTTTTTTCCACCGCTTCGGGCGGGGCTACGGGGGATGTCTTCTTGGCAACAGGTTTTTTATAGGTGCAGGCGAATATCAGCTTGCGCTCTTCCAGGCTATCGGGAACCAGAAAATCCACCTTGCCAAGATCGGCGCTTGTGGTCATAGCCTTGATTTCGCTGCCGTCCGCGTCATAGTACGCACGGTACAAGTAGGTGGTGGTACGGTCGGTGCAATGGTATTGCGCCAGCGTTTTCACCATTGTAAAGAAAAAATCGCCGGGCTTGGCCTGTTTCGGCTTGGCGTGGGTCTCCCGTTCCCAGGCTTTGGCGATGTTTTCGTCCGGTATTGCGACCAGGCTGGCAACATCGATTTCCACCCGTGTTTTATTGTCGTTTGCCACCTGCTTCCAGTTGCCGGCAGCGGCGGGAAAGCCTGCGCATAAGGACAGGAGCAAGAGCCATGCGATGTGTTGTGCGCGGTGTGTTTTCATCTCGACTCAGCCTGATTACGTTGATGTCATACGGATAAATGATGACGGAAGCATATTTCGGAGGCCAGTTAACGCACATTGTAAATGAAAGTGTTTCGATATGCGGGGTAAGTTCATGAAGGCAGGGCTTGTTTTTGTATGTTAATGAATATTAATGAATATATTTTGCTCAATAAAGCATCAACCCCGGAGTTTTCCTTGTGTCGGTGGCGGTTAGCGTGGATGCCATCAGGATATGCACAGAGTTATCCACAGAAATTGTTTATTTTTTAGAGGCTAGAGGCTAGGGACTAGAGGCTAGTAAAAACCGGCGCGTAGCGCCGACAATCCCTAGCCTCTAGCCTCTAGCCCCCGCGTTTATGCTAGCATAGTGACCATATGAAAATAACCGGCTGAAATTCATGAAACCATTACCGATATTGATCGTCGAAGACGATGCAGACTTGCGCGAAGCGTTGTGCGACACGCTGGGGCTGGCCGGCTACGAGGCCATCAGCGCCGGCAACGGTGAGGCTGCCTTGAAGACGTTGCGCCAGCATCGCGTGGGTTTGGTAGTGAGCGATGTGCAAATGCATCCGATGGACGGCCACACGTTGCTGCGCGAAATCAGGACGGCTTATCCCCATTTGCCGGTGCTGCTGATGACGGCTTACGGCATGATAGACAAGGCGGTGGAAGCGATGCGCGCCGGGGCGTGCCATTATCTTACCAAGCCGTTCGAGCCGGACCGCTTGCTGGCCGAGGTGGTGCGTTATATGCTGCCGTCCCTGCCCAGCGAAACCGGCGAAGTGGTGGCGCAAGACCCGCGCATGTTGGAAGTGCTGAATCTGGCGCAGCGCGTGGCTTCGAGCGATGTCACGGTGTTGCTGACCGGCGAGAGCGGCACCGGCAAAGAAGTGCTGGCGCGCTTCGTCCACCGCCATTCGGCGCGCGCCGCGAAGCCTTTCGTGGCGATTAATTGCGCGGCGATCCCGGAAAATCTGCTCGAATCCACGCTGTTCGGTTTCGAGAAAGGTTCGTTCACCGGCGCAGCCCAAGCGCAGTCCGGCAAATTTGAGCAGGCCCAGGGCGGCACACTGCTGCTCGACGAAGTGACGGAGATGCCCTTGCCGTTGCAGGCCAAATTCCTGCGCGTGTTGCAGGAGCGCGAGGTGGAGCGGGTGGGCGGACATAAGGCGATTCCGCTGGACATCCGGGTGATCGCCACGTCCAACCGCGATATGGCGGAAACGGTGGCGAAGGGTGAATTTCGTGAGGATTTGTTTTACCGTCTGAATGTGTTTCCGCTCGAACTGCCGCCTTTGCGCGAACGCACCCAGGACATCATCCCGCTGGCGCGGAGCTTCCTGGCGCGTCTGGCGTCGCGGGTCGGTCGCCATGGCATGAGCTTGGCGCCGGCGGCTGCGCTGCAACTGGAGCGCTATGCCTGGCCGGGCAACATCCGCGAGCTGGAGAATGTCATACAGCGCGCGATGATCCTGGCGTCGGGCGAGGTGATAGACGTCGATAACCTGATGTTGCCGCAGAGTGTGCGGGTCAGCGGCAATGTCGATATGAAGTCGCTGGAAAAAGCACATATAATGGAAACGTTGGCTGCCGTTAAAGGTGTGCGGAAATTGGCCGCTGATAGATTAGGCATGAGCGAACGCACATTGCGCTACAAGCTCCAGCAGTATCGGGAGGAAGACGGCGGAGACGATCCCAAGGCGGCATGACGCGATGGCATGGAACGTGCTTCAATTATTGGGACGACTTCGAAAGTAAAATCCTGTTGGGTTTTGGATTGGTGTGGCCGTACCGAAAAAGCGGTCATGCATAATGGGCTTGAAACTTGCTTATTCCCGGATGATGCATAGCATGTCCGGGGTAGGTTTTAAGCCGGAAAATGAAACACGCGGTGGAGAGGGATAATGAATACTCTGGGAATTGATCAACTGCTGGGTCAGTTGCGTTCCGCATCCATGACGGCGGGGGGCGCTCCTGAGTCCGCGTCCTTGCCCGATGGAAAGAATTTCGCGTCCGCGCTGAAATCATCGCTGGACAACGTCAATTCGGCGCAGCAGCAAGCCAACAATCTGGCCAAGGCATTCGAACTGGGCGACCCCAATTCAAACGTGCAGGACGTGATGCTTTCCTTGCAAAAAGCCAACGTCTCCTTCCAGACCATGGTTCAGGTGCGTAACAAACTGGTGACGGCGTATCAGGAAATCATGAACATGCAGGTGTAGGGGGTGGAGGCGTGAGGGGTGAGGCGCGAAGGGCAATTTCGGCGCTGCGCGCCGGGTTTTACTAGCCCCTCACCCCTCACGCCTCACCCCTCACCCCTCACGCCTCACTCCTCACTCCTAAGCCCCTAGCCTCTAGCCCCTAGCCTCTACGTGAGGTATCATTCAATATCACACTAATTCCACCACTCCAACACCCTCCGGGAACAAGGCTCTTAAAATATGGCAGAGGAACTTCAGCAGCCATTAAGCGCCCGGTTGCAAGAGAGATTCGCTCAATTACCCAACAACAAAAAGCTGGGCGTCATGGTCGGGTTGGCGGTCGCCATCGCGCTCATCGTCGGCGCTTGGTTGTGGGTGGCGCAGCCCCCGGAATACCGGGTTCTATATAGCAATCTTTCGGACCGCGACGGCGGCCCGGTCATCACCTCGCTGCAACAGATGAACATCCCCTACAAAATGGCGGAAGGGGGCGGCGCCATCCTGGTGCCAGCCAGCCAGGTGTACGAGTTGCGCCTGCGTTTGGCGGCGCAAGGTTTGCCCAAGGGCAGCGTGGTGGGATACGAGTTGATGGACAACCAGAAACTCGGCACCACCCAATTCGGCGAGCAAGCCAATTACCACCGGGCGATAGAGGGCGAACTGACGCGCACCATCCAGGCCATTTCCTCAATCCAGTCGGCGCGCGTCCACTTGGCTTTCCCCAAACAAACCGTGTTCGTGCGCGAACAGCAAAAGCCGACGGCTTCCGTATTGCTGACGATGCATTCCGGCAGAATGCTGGACGCGGCGCAGGTAAGCGGCATCGTGCATCTGATTTCCAGCAGCGTGCCGGAACTGATGGTGAGCAACATCACCATCGTCGATCAGAACGGCACGCTGCTGAGCGGCCAGGCGGACGGCGAGAAAAACAATGGGTTGAACCCTACCCAGCTCGAATACTTGCATCAACTGGAACGCAGTCTGGTCAAGCGCATCGAAGATATTTTAAGCCCTATTGTCGGAACGGATAACGTGCGCGCGCGGGTTACGGCGGATGTCGATTTCGCCCAATCCGAACAGACCGAGGAAGCCTTCAAACCCAACGCAACGCCGGACGGCGCGGCCATCCGCAGCCAGCAAAGCGCGGAAACCACCGGCAATGCCGGCCAACCCGCAGCCGGTGTGCCGGGCGCCTTGTCCAACCAGCCGCCGGGCGCCGCCACAGCACCGATCAACGCGCCCGCCGGCGTGCCGGCTTCGGCGACGATAGGCAGCGCGAACGGCAGCTCGCACAAGGAATCCACGATCAATTACGAGGTCGGCAAAACCGTCAAGGTGGTGCGCCAGGCGGTGGGCGGCATCAAACGGGTGTCGGCGGCGGTGGTGGTGAATTACCGCAAAGTCACCGGCAAGGACGGCAAGGTGACGCTGAAACCGCTGACCGCGCAGGAAATGACGCAAATCAGCAATCTGGTGCGCGAGGCGATGGGCTACAATGCGCAACGCGGCGATACGGTCAATGTGGCGAACGCCTCCTTCAGCGTCGCCGAAGAACCCGTTGTGCCGTTGTGGAAAGACCCGGAAGTTGTAGCGCTGGCCAAAGAGTTGACGAAGAACCTGGCGATTGCGCTCATTATCCTGCTACTCTTTTTCAAGGTGTTTTTGCCGCCGCTGCGGGATATTTTTGCGCCGCCGCCGCCACCGCCGCCGCCCGGCGAATCGCCCGAGGAGATTGCGCAGGCGGAACAAACTCAGCGTGAAAGAGAAGCTGAGGAAGCGCGCAATATTTACGAAGAAAATCTGAGAATCGCCAGGGAACTGGCCAGAACTGAGCCGCGCCTCGTGGCCAGCGTGGTGAAGGAGTGGCTCGGTGGCTGAAATTGATATTGACGGCGGATTGGAGAAAAGCGCGATCCTGATGCTGACCTTGGGGGAGGAGGAAGCGGCTGAAGTTTTCAAGCACATGAACCCCAAGGAAGCACAGCGGCTGGGAACGGCGATGGCGACCCTGGACGGTTCGACCAAGGAAAAGATCGCTTCCGTGTTGCAGGAATTTGTCGACATGGCCAAGGAAAGAACCTCGATAGGCATGGCCTCGGACGACTATATCCGCGCCGTGCTGAACAAGGCGCTGGGCAGCGACAAGGCCGCCGGCCTGCTGGACCGCATCCTGAAAGGCGGCGACACCAGCGGCATCGAAGCGCTTAAGTTCATGGAAGGCGGCGCGGTTGCGGAACTGATCAAGAACGAGCACCCCCAGATTATCGCGACGATATTGGTGCATCTGGAGCCTGACCAGGTCAGCGAAATCATCAAATTTTTCCCGGAGCGCCAGCGCAACGACGTCATGCTGCGCATCGCCACGCTGGACGGCGTGCAGCCGGCGGCGCTCGCCGAGTTGAACGACGTGCTCACCAAGCTGCTCGCCGGCTCGAAAAACCTCCAGAGAACCGTGATGGGCGGCGTCAAAACCGCTGCCGACATTCTCAACTATCTGGGCACTCAACTGGAAACCACGGTGATCTCCAGCGTGCGGGATTACGACCCCGAATTGGCGCAAAAAATCCAGGATGAGATGTTCGTTTTCGAAAACCTGATCGACATCGACGACCGCGGCATCCAGTTGCTGCTGCGCGAAATACAGTCGGAATCGCTGGTGGTTGCGCTAAAGGGCGCGAACGAAGAGCTGCGCGAGAAAATATTCAAGAACATGTCGGCGCGCGCCGCCGAAATGTTGCGCGACGATCTGGAATCCAAGGGGCCGGTGCGTCTATCCGAAGTCGAAGCCGAGCAAAAGGGCATCCTGCAAGTGGTGCGCCGACTCGCCGACGAGGGACAAGTGGTGATCGGCGGCAAGGGCGAGGATACCTTTGTCTAAGCCGGTCATTTCCAAGGAGGAACTTGGTGCGTACCGGCTGTGGGAGCTAGACTCCTTCGACGAGCGTCCCCAGTCGCCGCCGGAAGTGGAAGAGGAAGAACCGCCTCCCCTGGCTTGGCCGACGGCGGGCGAGTTGGAGGAAATACAACGCCAGGCGCACGATGAAGGCTATGCCGCCGGGCGGGATGAGGGATACGCCGCCGGACGCACGGAAGGTCTGGCCGCCGGACGGGAAGAAGGGCTGGCCGCCGGACGGGATGAGGGCTATCAGGCGGGTTACCCGGTGGGTTATGGCGAGGGGCGCGAAAAATCGCTCGCCGAATGGGAGCGCATCAAGCTATTAAAGACAGCGCTTGACGAAGCGCTCGAACAGTTCGATCAATACTTGAGCGAAGATATGCTTGACTTAGCACTGGCGCTCGCTCGGCAAATCATGCGTAGCGCGCTGAAATTCCGCCCCGAAGCCGTGCTGCCGGTGATCCGCGAAGCACTCAACAGCCTGCCGCAACCGGTTCAGCACCCACAACTGGTATTGCACCCGGAAGATGCGGCATTGGCGCGCACCTTGATGGAGGAAGAACTTGCCCACGCCCACTGTCGCATCGTCGAAGACAACCACATCGCGCGCGGCGGTTGCCGCATCAAGACCGACGCCAGCGAACTGGACGCCACCTTGCAGGAGCGCTGGGACAGAGCCTTGACCGCGCTGGGGCGCGACGACAAATGGCTGGATTAGCCGAACTCGAACCGGAACCGGCGCCGGCGCCGGAATCGTCCGGCCAGCCGCTACGCCGCTGGAAGCAGTTTCTGCACGATTGCACGACGGCAGTGTCGGACGGGCAGCCGTGGCTGGTCACAGGCCGCCTGACGCGGGTCGCCGGCCTGGTGATGGAAGCAGTCGGCATCCGTCTGGCAGTCGGCAGCGGCTGCGTGATCCACCTGCCCGACGGGCATGACGTAGATGCCGAAGTCGTCGGCTTTTCCGGCGACAAATTGTTCCTGATGCCGTCTTCCGATGTTTACGGCCTGGTGCCGGGCGCTAAAGTGGCGCCGGCTGAACCGGAATTGCAGCGCATTCCCCAAATCGGGCAAACCTTCATCCTGCGGCGACGATCCGAAGATCGCGTGCGCCAAGTGCCGGTCGGCGACGAATTGTTGGGGCGCGTCCTCGATGGCACCGGGCGTCCGCTCGACAACCTCGGCGCGCTGGTCGCTGAACAGCGCGTGCCGCTGCAAAGCCGTCCCGCCAACCCGCTCGACCGGGCGCCGATCCGCGACGTGCTGGATGTTGGCGTGCGCGCCATCAACGCGCTGCTGACCGTCGGGCGCGGCCAGCGCATGGGCTTGTTCGCCGGCAGCGGCGTGGGGAAGAGCATCCTGCTCGGCATGATGGCGCGCTACACCAGCGCCGACGTAATCGTGGTCGGCCTGATCGGCGAGCGGGGGCGCGAAGTCAAGGAATTCATCGAAAACATCCTGGGCGAAGAAGGGCTGGCGCGCTCAGTGGTGGTCGCCGCACCCGCCGACACGCCGCCGCTGCAACGACTGCACGGCGCGGCCTACGCCACCGCAATCGCCGAATTTTTCCGCGACGAAGGCCGGCATGTGCTGCTAATCATGGATTCGCTCACCCGTTTCGCGATGGCGCAACGCGAGATTGCGCTGGCCATCGGCGAGCCTCCCGCCACCAAAGGCTACCCGCCCTCGGTCTTCGCCAAGCTGCCGCAATTGGTTGAGCGCGCCGGCAACGGTCGCCCCGGCGGCGGCTCAATCACCGCCTTTTATACCGTGCTGGCCGAAGGGGACGACCAGCAGGACCCCATCGCCGACAGCGCGCGCGCCATCCTCGACGGCCATGTGGTGTTGTCGCGTTCGTTGTCCGACCAGGGGCACTATCCGGCAATCGATATCGAGGCCTCCATCAGCCGCGCCATCACCGAACTGGTGCCGTTCCAGGAACTGGAATTGGTGCGGCGCTTCAAACTGCTGTATTCGCGTTATCAGCGCAACCGCGACCTGATCAACGTCGGCGCTTACGTCAGGGGCAGCGACCCACTGCTGGACGAAGCCATAGGGAAATATCCGCTGCTCGAAGCTTTTTTGCAGCAGGGCATGCACCAGCGCGAGGATTACGCCAGTTGCCGCCTGCAATTGGCGCAACTGTTTTCCTGACGATAAACCTAAATTCCTCTGTTGACCGCTTGCCAAGATGTGTAGCAAATTGGCTATAAACAACTTTATCATGTGTTTTGTGTTCCCCTATTTGGTGAGAACGCTACGAGCTGGATTGCACGGTTTTCCGGGCGCATGGCGGCGTTGCAACTTCTCAGAATGGAATAACCATTCTTCGTCGTTGCGCCTTGCCCTGCACCCGGAAAACCGCACACTCCAGCCCGTTCAACAGAGGAATCTAGGTTAAACCATGGCGAAACGCTTTCCCTTACAGACCCTGCTCGATGTGGCGCAAAACCAAAGCGATGAAGCCGGGCGCAAGCTGCAATTGCTGAGAGTGAAATGGCAGGAAGCGGAACAGAAACTGACCCAGTTGGCGCTGTTTCGCGACGAATACCGCGGTCGCCTGATGCAGAACACCCAGCACGGCATGCAAATGGCGGCGTGGCGCGAATTCCAGTTGTTCATGGGCAAGCTCGACAAGGCCATCGCTTATCAGACCGACGACGTGACGAAATGCAAGCAGCGTTGGGAAGCCGGGCAACGCGAGTGGCTGGAACGCCAGCGCCAGATGAAAGCCTACGATACCTTATTGCAGCGCCATACCGCCAACGAAGCCAAGCGCGAGGCCAAAATCGAACAGAACGAGCAGGACGAGTTCGCGAGCAGAGGGCGGAGGATGGGGGACGGACCTAGTACCGCGTAACAACAATAGTTTCGGATAAAGGAGAGTCAGCTTAATCCGCGTATCCGAAGTTGCGTTGATCGTTCCCACGCTCCGGCGCTCATCGTTAGTGCGGCAAGCGAAGCTTGACGTTTCTTTCAGGGTGAAAGTCCCTGACGGGGAAGGTCTAACCAACCGCCCGTATCGAGTGTTGCGTCTT
>JBAYVP010000085.1:0-16290 GCA_041674485.1 Sulfuricellaceae bacterium | reverse complement strand
GCCGTAGCGTATAAGGGAAAGCTATTTTGACGGGGTTTGCTGTATCAATAGCAAATCCCGTCGAAATTCATATCCCCTGTAAACACGGCCACAAAGGGATTTTAAAACGGTGAAACTTCAGTTCTAGAAAGCTCAGTTGAACGGGCTGGAGTGTGCGCCGCCCAGGGCGTCGTTTTCGATCTGATGGAAACCTCGTTCTTCCTCGGGCGCGAGACGCTGATTCCCCGGATCGGCTCGGAAATGGCGCTGTGGCGCGCGAAGCTGTTTATCGCCCTATTCCGCAACGCCGGCAGCGCTGCCGGCTTCTTCAAGCTGCCGCCCAACCGGGTGGTGGAAATGGGGACACAGGTCGTGCTGTGACGAAGGTATGCATTGCATCCTGCTTAGAAACAATCCACTTCGGACAATTACTGCCGTGCAAGGCATAAGCATCTTGCCAGATATACCTGCATTGGTATAATGCGGGAATGGCCGACAAAGAAAAATCGCTCGCCTGGATCGGGAGTAGCAAGAAGGACTTAATGTCACTTCCGCCCGACGTGCGGAAGTTTTTCGGTCATGCACTGGACTTTGCGCAGCACGGCGACCAGCACGATGCGGCAAAGGTGCTCAAAGGCTTCGGTGGCGCCGGAGTTCTGGAAGTGGTCGAAAATGATTCCGGCGGCACGTACCGCGCCGTCTACACTGTGAAATTCGCGGAGGCTGTGTTCGTCCTTCACTGTTTTCAGAAGAAGAGCAAGAGCGGCATCGCCACGCCGAAAGAGGATATGGACATCATTCACGCCAGGCTGAAAGTGGCCGAGGTGCTGGCAATGGAGTTACGAGATGGCAAAGCGCATGATTGACGGCATCGAGATCGAAACCAGTTCCGGCAACGTGTTTGCCGATTTGGCATTGGAGGATGCTGAAAAGCTTAAGATCAAGTCCGGCCTAGTGATCGAAATCACGCGCGCCGTGCGCCGTCTCGGCTTGACCCAAGAAGAGGCTGCCCAACGCATGGGCATCGCACAACCGAAGGTTTCATGCCTGCTGCGCGGTGACTTCGCGAACCTGTCCGAACGTAAGCTGATGGAATGCTTAAAAAACCTCGGATATGACATAGAAATCATAGCAAAGCCACGTGCTCCCGATAGGCGCGTCCGCAATCTGTCCATTTGGGGCCGTTATCAGCTTTCACCCTGGATGTTGCATTCTCGCTGTTTCTCGTGACGGCTCTAGGATATCATTGATGAACATTGTTGCCTATGTGGACGAGGCCGGCAAGATGGGCTATTCGCGCAATCTTGTCTCCGACCACGACAATATGCTCGGCGTGATGTGCGCACTCGCTTACCCATCCGAATATTTGGATGAGATGCGGGAAGCCTATCGTGATGGATTCAATCGATTTTGCGCTGCTGCCCCACAGGGGGCGAAAATTCACTTTACCGACGCATTCAAGCCCGGTAATGAGGCATGGGCAGCCGTTGCCGGCTCTGTCCGGGAAGAGTTCTTCGAGTTGATACGTAGCCAACAAGTCCCCGTCATTTACGACGCTCGCCGATTATTGCTAGAGCGAGAGGCGCACGAGCGTTTGGAAGCGCTAAAAATGAAAGCCAAGGCAGCGAAACGATCCCGCATTCGTATTCCTGAAACAGACCGGCCAAGTACAGAGAGAATTGAAACGCAAATCATTCAGGGATTAGCGCTCAAACTTGAGGTGCTGGCAGAGGAACTCAACCGGGATTGCGTCGACCTGTACTTTGACGAAATCGACATTGAACTTCGTCGTCACTATGAGCAGACGATTGACGGGTTACGCAATATCGCGACGAGCAGCCACATTGTTAAAGGATGGGACCCGGATACAAGACAGGAGGTCAGTGGAACCATAAGCTTCTCTGTGAGAACTCCCCCGTTCGAGATGGATGTCAAGCGGATCGGTAGAGTCATCGTTGCCGGCAAAAGCGACCCACTGGTGCTCGCAACCGATGCCGTTTCCAACGCACTTCATTATCATCTTCTGAAATGCTTGCCGACAAACGCGAAACTCAATGCACCGTCAAGCATTGAAGCTTGGGTTTTGGGTGACAGGGTGTGGGGAGTAAGGGACGATGCATTTGAGGACATCATCTGAGGCATTTCTGCTTCAACAGCGCCAAATATCACAGCTTGTTGCCGCGTATCGGCGTGAAATACTTTTCCGACGGAACAGGCCAGGCCGCGTGGCAGGCAACCCTATGCAACAATAGACATCCATCTCACACGAAAGACATGAATCCGTCATGAGCCAGCCGGAACGCAACGATCCCTGCCCGTGCGGCAGCGGCAAGAAATTCAAGAAGTGCTGCCTGAATAACCCCAGCGTCCGGCAGGCAAGCGCGGTGCAGCCCGCGAGTGCCATTCAGGATTTGCTGCGCATGTCCGAACAGCATATCAACAGCGGCAATGCCGCCCAGGCGGAACTGCTGCTGCGCGAGGTGCTGGTCGCAAAACCCAACCATCCGCAGGCCTGTTTCCTGCTCGGAATGGCTCAGGCCAATCAGGGGAAGCTGGACGAGGCGGCAAATTCCTACGAGGTCGCCATCAGGAACAAGAAAAATTACTACCAGGCCATGGGCAACTTGTCCATCGTACTCCACGACAGCAGGAAATTCGCGGAAGCCGAAATGTGGTGTCGCCGGGCGCTAAGCGTTGTTCCCAACGAGCCGCTTCTGCTTAACAGCCTGGGCAACGTTCTGCGCAGCCTCGGAAAACTCGACGCGGCAGTGGCGAGCTATCGCCGGGTGCTGGAGACCAAGCCCGGTTTTTTCATGGCGCACAGCAATCTGGGCAACGCCCTGCGCGACCTCGGAAAACTTAACGCAGCCGTGGCAAGCTACCGCCGGGCGCTGGAGATCGAACCCGATTCTGCTGTGGTGCATAACAATATGGGCATTGCACTGACAGACATCAGGCAACTCAATAGCGCTGTGGAGAGCTTCCATCGGGCGTTGCAGATAGATCCCCATTACGCGGAAGCGTACAACAGCTTAGGCGTAGCCCTGCAAGAACTCGGGCAACTCGTCGATGCGGCGGCAAGCTTTCGCCGGGCGCTGGGGGCTAAACCTGATTTCGCCGAGGCGCACAGCAATCTGGGCAACACCCTGAAATATCTCGGACAATTTGACGACGCCGTGGCGAGCCACCATATGGCGCTGAAAATCAAGCCCAATTACGCCGAAGCGCACAATAATCTGGGCAATGTGTTAAAAGACCAAGGGCAGTTTGATGACGCAACGGCTGGTTTTCGCCGCGCACTGGAGATCAAGCCCGACTATGTGGCGGCGTTTAACAACTTGTTGTTCACCCTCAACTACCACCCGGACAAAAGCGGCGAAGAAATTTATGCCGCGTACCGGGAGTATGACGAACGCTTCGGCTTGCCCCAGCGGGGAAAATGGCGCGCCCACGGCAACAGCCGCGAAACCGGTCGCCGCCTGAAGGTCGGCTATGTCTCGCCGGACTTTCGCCGCCACTCGTGCCGGCATTTTCTGGAACCCTTGCTGGCGCACCACGACAAGAACGCCGTCGAAGTCTACGCCTATGCCGAACTGGCACGGGAAGACGAAGTCACCGCCCGCTATAAGGGATATGTGGATCACTGGACACCGATGGCAGGCATGACCGACGATGCCTTGTCTGATCGCATCCGCGCCGACGGCATCGACATCCTGGTGGACCTGGCCGGGCACACCGCCAAAAACCGGCTGTCGGTATTCGCCCAGAAGCCCGCGCCGGTGTCCCTGTCCTGGCTGGGATTCGGCTACACCACCGGCCTCTCGGCGGTGGATTACCTGTTGACCGATGCAGTAGCCGCCCCGGCAGGCAGCGAAGGGCTATTCTCGGAAGCGCCCTGGCGGCTGGATACGCCTGGATACGTCTATCGCCCGGCGGAAGACATGGGGGCGGTGAGCATATTGCCGGCCTTGACGCGTGGTTATGTCACCTTCGGCGCCCTGACGCGGGCGGTGCGCATCAATCCCCATACCATACGAGTATGGTCGGAAATATTAAACCGGGTGGAAAACGCACGGCTGGTGATCGACAGCGGCGATTTCAAGAGCACCACGATGCAAGACGCGCTGGCGGAAAAATTCGCCGCCTACGGGGTCCGTCGGGAGCGACTGGAAATCGCTTGCCACTCTCCCCCGTGGGACGTGCTGCGCGGCTTGGACATCGGCCTGGACTGCTTCCCCCACAATTCCGGGACAACCTTGTTCGAAACCCTGTACATGGGCGTTCCTTTCGTCACGCTGGCCGGGCGTCCCAGCGTCGGACGGCTGGGCAGCGCCATCCTGGAAGGCGCCGGGCATCCTGCGTTAATCGCCCGCACCGAAGACGACTATGTAGCGCTGGCCGTAGCCTTGGCTTCGGATTTGCCCAAGCTCGCCACTTTTCGCGCCGGCCTGCGCCGGGAAATGGAAAGCGGCGCGCTGATGGACGAAACAGGATTCGCCCGCAGGGTGGAAACGGCGTATCGGGAGATGTTCGGGAAATGGGCGAAGGGATAATTCTAAGCCGGATGAGCCGGAACCAAAAATATTTACCGCAGAGACGCAGAGACGCAGAGACGCAGAGACGCAGAGATTTTGTAGGGCAATGGTATGGTTTCACCATCCGTTTATATTTCTCCGCGTCTCTGCGTCTCTGCGGTGAAAGAATTTTAGCCGGAGAATCGCACCAGTGCTTGGCCTAGGACACATTTTTCACAAACAATGTAAAGACTTGGCCGATTAAGTCACTAGGATAACGTCACCACAGTGCCGCTTACTTCAGCAATCTTCTGCGCGTTAGCGCAAGCGCCAGATAATAACCCAGCGTGCCGTAAGCGAGCAGCACCAGCGTATGGCGCAACACGCCTTCCGGCGCATGCCCCAGCATCAGCGGGCGCACCATTTCAATGGCGTGGGTCAACGGCAGCGCTGCGGAAACGCCCTGGAGGAAACCGGGGAGCTGGTCCACCGGATAAAACACCCCGCCCAGCAGCACCATGGGCGTAATCGCCAGCGTGAAGTAATACATAAAAAAATCGTAGCTCGGCGAAACCGCATTGATCACCAGCGCCATCCCGGTAAAACAGAAGCCCATCAGGACAATCAGCGGTATCGCCCACAGCGACATCGCAAAGGAAACCTGCAAGCCCATCGCCCAGATGATCGCCAGAATCGCCAGCCCGGACAGTAGGCTCTTGGTGATGATCCACACCAATTCGCCGAGCAGCACATCGTCCAGCGTGAGCGGCGCATTCAGGATCGCGTCCCAGGTTTTTTGCACATGCATGCGCGAAAAACCGGAATACAGCGCCTCGAAACTGGCGCTGTTCATCGTGCTGTAGCACAGCGTGCCGGAAGCGAGAAAAGCAATGTACGTCATGCCGTGCACTTCCGGCAACAGCCCGCCCAGCCCATAACCCAGCCCCAGCATGTAAAACGCCGGATCGGCCAGATTGCCGAGCAGCGCAGGTATCGCCAGCTTGCGCCACACCAGGAAATTGCGCCGCCACACCGGGATAAAGCGCAGGCTTAAAGAAGGCAGACGGAAGTCTTTGGATTTCAGCATGAAAAAATATTGGAAATAGACGGGTTGGTGGGATTATCCCAGAAAGCTCAGTTGACCGCTCAGGGTAATTTTTTTCTGAGAACAAATTTACCGTGTGAGCAAAGCCAGGGTAAATTTGTTCTCCGCCCGGGGGAAAACCATTCACCGCAGAGACGCAGAGGCGCTGAGGAAAAACAATGGGTTGTAAGATTGAATGGTTTTGCCCTTTTCAGTGATTTCTCGGCGTCTCTGCGTCTCTGCGGTGAATAATTTTTTTCTGGGCGAGAACAAATTTACCTTGTAAGCAAAGCCAAGACCTCTAGCCTCCAGCCGCTAAAAAAGTTATTCTTATTATTTTTTTGGAAATTGGGCCGACATGAACCTTCACGAATATCAAGCCAAGCAGGTATTGCGGGAATACGGAGTCGCCACGCCGCGCGGCGTGGCGCTGGATGATGCGGCGCAGGCTGACGCCGCAATGGCGGAGCTGGGTGGCGCCGCCTGGGTGGTTAAAGCGCAAATCCACGCAGGCGGGCGCGGCAAAGCGGGCGGCGTCAAGCTGGTGAGAACGCCGGAAGCGCTGAAAGAAGCGGTTGCCGCGCTGCTCGGCAGCCAGCTCGTCACGTACCAAAACGCGCCCGACGGCCAAAAGGTGTCGCGCCTGCTGATTGAGGAAACGCTGCCGATTGCGCGCGAACTGTATCTCAGCCTGACGGTGGACCGCGAATCGGAACGCATCGTGCTGGTCGCATCCGGCAGCGGCGGCATGGAAATCGAGGAAATCGCCAAGACTTCGCCGGAAAAAATCCTGCGCGCCACCTGCGATCCGATATGGGGACTGCGCGATTTTCAGTGCCGCAACCTGGCTTTCGGCCTCGGCCTGGAAGGCGCCCAGATTGCCGAATTCGGCAAACTCGCCAAGGGGCTATACCGCCTGTTCATGGCCAGCGATCTGGCCATGGTCGAGATCAACCCGCTGATCGTCACCGAGGACGGCAAGCTGGTCGCGCTGGACTGCAAGATCGGCGTGGACGACAACGCGCTGTACCGCCAAAAGGCGCTCGCGGCCATGCACGACACCACCCAGGTGGACGCCAAGGAAGTCGCCGCGCACGAATACGACCTCAACTACATCGCCCTCAGCGGCAATATCGGTTGCATGGTCAACGGCGCCGGGCTGGCGATGGCGACCATGGACCTGATTAAACTGCACGGCGGCCAGCCCGCCAACTTCCTTGATGTGGGCGGCGGTGCGACGGCTGAAACCGTTTCCAAGGCGTTCCAGATCATTCTTTCCGACCACAACGTCAAGGCTATCCTGGTCAATATTTTCGGCGGCATCATGCGCTGCGACATTATCGCCGAAGGCATCATCACCGCAGTGAAGGAAGTCGGCGTAAAAGTCCCGGTGATCGTGCGCCTCGAAGGCACCAACGTCGAGCTGGGGCAGAAAATGCTGACCGAATCAGGGCTGGACATCATTTCCGCCAACGACTTGACCGACGCGGCGAAACGCGCGGTGGCTGCGGTCGGTGTGCCGGAATAGCGCCAATGAATTTTACGGCAATCATTGAGCGGGAAGCAGACGGTTACGTGTCCCTGTGCCCGGAGTTGGACATTGCCAGCCAGGGCGACAACGTCACGCAAGCCAGGGACAATCTGCATGAAGCAGTAACGCTTTTTCTTGAGTGCGCATCACAGGAAGAGTTGCACCGACGTTTGCCTGGGGAAATATACATAACCCAACTTGAGGTAGAGGTAGCGGTTGGGTAAGCTGCGCATCCTCTCGGGAAGAGAGGTATGCGCTATTTTGGCGCGGCACGGATTTGCGGAAATAAGACAAAAAGGAAGCCATATAGTCATGCAACGCAGGGAAGGACGAGGAACAACGACCGTTCCCGTACCGGAGCACGATGAATTGCGCATAGGAACCCTTCTGTCCATAATCCGCCAATCCGGCGTCGCCCGCAATGAATTCGAGGTTTGAAAAATATGAGCATACTAGTTGACAAAGACACCAAGGTCATCTGCCAGGGCTTCACCGGCAAACAAGGCACGTTCCATTCCGAGCAGGCCATCGCCTACGGCACCCAAATGGTTGGCGGCGTGACGCCGGGCAAGGGCGGGCAGACCCACATCGGGCTACCCGTATTCAACACCGTGCGCGATGCGGTGCAGGCGACCGGCGCCGACGCCACGATGATTTACGTGCCGCCGGCCTATGCGGCGGACTCCATCATGGAAGCCGCAGACGCCGGCATAGCGGTGATCGTGTGCATTACCGAGGGCATCCCGGTGCTCGACATGATGAATGTCAAGGCCGTGCTGAAAGACAGCCGGTCGGTGCTGATCGGACCCAACTGCCCCGGCATCATCACCCCCGGCGAATGCAAGATCGGCATCATGCCGGGCTTCATCCACCAAAAAGGCAAGGTCGGCATCGTTTCGCGCTCCGGCACGCTGACCTACGAAGCGGTCTACCAGACCACCCGCGCGGGCCTGGGGCAGAGCACCTGCGTGGGCATAGGCGGCGACCCGATCAAGGGGCTGGATTTCATCGACTGCCTTCAGCGTTTCCAGGACGATCCGCAGACCGAAGCCATCATCATGGTCGGCGAAATCGGCGGCACGCGCGAGGAAGCGGCTGCGGAATTCATCAAGGCGCACGTCACCAAGCCGGTGGCGGCCTACATCGCCGGCCAGACCGCCCCCAAGGGCAAGCGCATGGGTCATGCCGGCGCGATCATCGCCGGCGGCAGCGGCCTGGCTTCCGACAAAATCGCCGCGCTGGAAGCCGCCGGCGTGGTCGTCGCCAAATCCCCGGCGGAAATGGGCGAAGCCGTGCTGGCAGCAATCGCCAAAAAGGGCTGACGCAAAAAAACCGTTGTAGTGCGGAGGGAGAATGTGGGATTTTCCTCCGCGCTGCAACGGGTTTCATCGTTTGCTGCGGTTGCGGAACGTTTCGCATTCCTATCCTTAGATCGTTCCCACGCGAGGCAAAGGAATGCAGCCGGGGACGCTCCGCGTCCCGATATAACGGAACACCGGCAAAATTACGCTGGAAAAGTTAGCTGGTGATAGATACCTGGATTTGATACGCGACGCGGAGCGTCGGCGGTCGCGTTCCTTTGCCTCGCGTGGGAACGATCAAATTGATCCGGTTCAGTAACTTAATCGGCCAAGTCTTTACATTATTTGCGAAGAATATGCCGTAGATTAAGCACTGGTGCGGATCGAAGGGCATCACGACAAGGTAGGGTGGATAAGCGAAGCGCATCCACCTGAACATTCCTCGACACCGTGCGGTGGATGCGCTTCGCTTATCCACCCTACATCCTGTTTGGTTCCGGCTCGTCCGGTTCAGGATATAAGGAAGCCATCGTCATGCCATCCCATCTGTCGTTCAGTAAAGACAAACTCAAGTTCGTGCTGCTCGAAGGCATCCATCCTTCCGCCGTTGAAGCCCTGCACCGCGACGGTTATGCGCAAGTGGAATCGTATCCCCAAGCCTTGGCGGGGCCGGCCTTGATTGCGGCGATAGGCGGCGCCCACTTCGTCGGTGTGCGCTCGCGCACGTTGCTTACCGAGGAGGTGCTGGATCAGGCGCCGAAGCTGGTGGCGATTGGCTGTTTTTGTATCGGCACCAGCCAAGTCGATCTGCCGGCTGCGGCGCGGCGCGGCATTCCCGTGTTCAATGCGCCGTTTTCCAACACGCGCAGCGTGGCTGAACTGGTGCTTGGCGAAATTATCATGCTGATGCGCGGCATCCCGGAGAAGAACGCCATCCTGCATAGAGGCGGCTGGGTGAAGAGCGCCGCCCATTCCTTCGAGGTGCGCGGCAAGACGCTGGGCATCGTGGGCTACGGCCATATCGGCACGCAGATTGGCGTGCTTGCCGAGCAACTGGGCATGTCGGTGATCTTTTACGACATAGAAGCCAAGCTAGCACTCGGCAATGCGCGGCAGGTGTCGGCGCTGGCCGATTTGCTGGCGGCGTCCGATGTCGTTACGCTGCATGTTCCCGATACGCCCGCCACGCGCAATTTGATCGGCGCGCAGGAGTTGGCGCAGATGCGGCGCGGCACTTGCCTCATCAATGCCGCGCGCGGCGCCGTCGTCGATTTGGAGGCGCTGGTCGCCGCGCTGGAGTCGAAACACTTGCAGGGCGCGGCCATTGACGTTTTTCCCGCCGAACCCAAGGGCAAGGACGATCCTTTCGTTTCACCGCTGTCACGTTTCGAAAACGTCCTCCTCACCCCGCATATCGGCGGCTCCACCCTGGAGGCGCAGGCCAGCATAGGCCGCGAGGTGGCGGCCAAGCTGATGCGCTACAGCAACAACGGTTCGACAGCTTCGGCGGTGAATTTTCCCGAAGTCTCGCTTCCCGAAATCGCCGGCAAATGCCGGCTGCTGCATGTCCACCGCAACATTCCCGGCGTGCTCGCACGCATTAACGAATGCTTCGCGCGCATCGGCATCAACATCGCCGCGCAGTATTTGCAGACCACGGAACTGGTGGGCTATGTGGTGATCGATGTGGATGCGACCGAGAGCCAGATTGCACTCGACGAACTCAAGGCCATCGAAGGCGCGATACACTGCCGGATACTCTATTGAGCCGACGCAACAAGGTGGATGTCCATGATTAAGCGCGTTCGTAGCGATCAACTCACGCCCGGCATGTTCATCCACGATATTAACTGCGGCTGGATCGATCACCCTTTCGTCTTCAATACGTTCCGCCTCAAGGACGAGGAGACCATCCAGAAGATCATCGCCTACGGCATCCGTGAAGTATATATCGACACCGCCTTGGGCACGGATGTCGCGGACGCGCAGACCAAGGAAGAGTTCGATAGCGAAATTCATGAAAGAATCACCCGCGTGGCAGCCGGCGCCAAGCCTGTGCCCACGCCGCTGCACGAGGAAATGACCGTCGCCCGGCAGGTGCATCAGGAAGCCCATAAAGTGGTGCATAGCCTTTTGGCGGATGCCCGGCTGGGCAAGCAGATCGAAGTGGAAAAAGCGCAGCCGGTGGTGGAACGCATCACCGATTCGATATTTCGCAACAAGGATGCGCTCACCAGCTTGTCGCGCATCAAGCAAAAAGACGACTACACCTTCCAGCACAGCGTCAGCGTATGCACCTTGCTGGTGGCCTTCGCCCATGCCATGGAAATCGAGCGCGATTTGATTATGGAATTAGGCATCGGCGGGCTGTTGCACGACATCGGCAAAATGAAGGTGCCCGATGCCGTCCTCAACAAGCCCGGCGCCCTCACCGAAGCCGAATTCGCACTGATGAAATCGCATGTCGCCCAGGGACGGGAAATTCTCAAACAGACCAAGGGCGTGACGGAAACCGCAATACTCGTCGCTGTCCAGCATCACGAACGCTTCGACGGCACCGGCTACCCCGACAGGCTGAAGCAGGATGCCATCTCGCCTTACGGGCAAATGGCCTCCATCGTCGATGTTTACGACGCGCTGACTTCCAACCGCGTCTACCATAAAGGCATGGAGCCGACTGTCGCGCTGAAGAAACTGTTCGAATGGAGCAAGTTCCATTTCAACGAGGAATTGATCCAGCATTTCATCCGGGTTATCGGCATCTACCCGACCGGCTCGCTGGTCAGCCTGGAAAGCGGGCTGCTGGCGGTAGTGGTGCGGCAAGGGGAAAAAAGCCTGCTGCATCCGCTGGTGCGGGCGATTTTCGACCCGAATACGGGCTTCGTCACGCCGCGCGACATTGATCTTGCCACGCCGCCGGGCAGCAGCGACCGGATAGTGCAGCACGAATTGCCGGGCATGTGGGGCATCGACCCGTTCAAATATCTGTGATCGGGGGAGGAGAAAACCTATTCGCCGCAGAGGAATGGCTTGGCGCGCCTGTGCGTCCTCTGCGGTGAAGTTTTGTGTTCCAGCCTGTCCGGCTGGGGTTCAGAGGTAAATCACTTTTTCCAGGCGTCCGGCGAGTTCCTTGTCGTTTAGCTTGGTGTAGTCCTTATCGATGGTGTCGCTGACCAAGCCGCTGACCTGGTTGTTCATCACGCCGTTAAGCAGGCCGCGAAAATGCGCCTCGGCGACGACGATCAGGCGCTGGTAGCGGTTGGTGGTGCGCCCCAGGTCAAGTTGCTGCGCCAGTTCGCGGGCGAAAATGTCGCGCTGGTGCTGCTTGGGGTCGGTGGCCGGCACATGCGAACCATGACCGTTGCCGGCACCCGCCATGTGGCCGGGGCGGTCGCTGACCAGCTCGGAGGTTTTTTTGCGGCTATCCGGGTGGCTTAGCCTGGCGATGACTTCCAGGCCTTTGCCGATGCCCTTGTTGGCATAAACCTTCGCTTCGCTGGCGTTGGCGACGAGTATCCATGCAGTTGCCATATAACCTCCTGATTTGGGATTGAGGAGAGAGTAAGGTAGCACCTTTAAATTTCGAGTCAAGCGGCACAACCGTGTTTGTCAGGGTAAATTTGTTCTCCGCGCGGGGAAAAACCATTCACCGCAGAGGCGCTGAGGAAAAACAGCGGGTTGTAGAATTGAATGGTTTTACTCTTTTCGTTGATTTCTCGGCGTCTGAAGCGTCTCTGCGGTAAATAATTTTTTTCTGGGCGAGAACAAATTTACCTTGCCGTGTTTATGCCTTGCGCGGGGGAAATAGAAAGCGCCTCAGCCGTCAGCCGGTTTTTCCATGAATTTGTTTAGCCGTTCGCCGGTGCTTCCGGCTTCCTCCAGCAAGTTTTGCCAGTCATCCGGCGGATGACCGGATTCAAGCATGCGCTGGAACACTTTGTATGCATCATCGTTATGTTCATAGGCGCGTTTGGTGTTCTCATCGTTCACCCAGGCGTAGATGATGATTTTGCTTTCCCGGTGATAGCGGAAAAACAGCCGGTACTGTTGAAAAAACTTGGCGCGCAGCCAGTGCTTGTGTCGCCCGCCGAGGGTTGCGCCCTGCCGGTATTCTGCGCGTCCGGGGTCTTGGGGGATCACATCGAATGCCAATCCGGTAATCGCAGCCAGTCGTTTAGCGGCATTTTTCTTGATGAAGTCTACGGGATATTTCTGTTGCAAGGCTTCAACTTGCGCGCATAGCGTTTCAATCTGCTCCAGAAACAGCGGGTGCGCAAAGAGCGACCAGCCGTTGACTTTCATTCGTCTTCAGCCGTTAGTGGCGCATTGATATCCACCTCGACATCTTTCACCAGCGACAGGGCGCGCTCCGCCAAACCGGCATCCACGCTACGCACATGTTGCGGATGATCCATGATGTCGCGGGCGAGAAAATCCAGAAAGCTACCTAACACAGGATCATTTTCGGTGGCTACGCGGGACAGCGTGACCATGCCGTCAGCCTGGACGGCATAGCGAATTTTGTCGCGCTTGCCCAGTTTGAGCGCGCGACGAACTGCATCCGGCACTGTGGTCTGGTAGCGGTCGGTCAAGGTGGATTCGAGTTCAAGTGTCGCGGTCATGGCAACCTCATAAAGCAACTTATATTCAGCAAGGTAATGCGCTTGCATTGCCTTGTCAAGGCTGACTTGATGCCTGAAACGCTACTGCATCTTGATAGTCAGCGCGGCAGCGTTCGCGCCACCACCCAAGCACTCACTTGCGCCGCGCCGCGCACCCGCACTGCTTTGGCGAGTTCGTTAAGGGAAGCGCCGGTGGTCATCACATCGTCAATCAGCGCGATATTCATGCCGCTCAAATCCCGCTCGCAACTGAACGCGCCGCGCAGGTTGCGGGCGCGGTGCTTGAATTTCAGGCCGGCTTGCGGTTTGGTGTCGATAACGCGCTTGCAGCCGCGCCCGTCCAGCGGGATGGCGAGTTTACCGGAAAGTGGTTTGGCGATTTCATGCGCCTGGTTGAAGCCGCGCTCCCTGAGTCGCGCCGGATGAAGCGGCATGGGGATAAGCAGATCCGGCCTGGTTTGCGCGGCTGCCAGATGGATCAGCGGTTCCGTGAGCAAGTCGAGCAGGATGAGATTGCCGGCGTATTTGTAAGAGTGAACCAGCGCATCAACGGGAAAGGTGTAGCTGAAGGCGGCCAGCGTCAGGTCGAAAGCCGGCGGTTTTTTCAGGCAGTTTCCGCAGATTTCCCCGCCCGCCGTGGGTAGCGCGCATATGGGGCAGGCAGGCTGCGGACGATACGGGAGAGTGGCGCGGCAGGGCGGGCAGAGTTGCCCATCAATCGCCGTTGCGCCGCACAGCAGGCATTCCTGCGAAAACATCCGCTGCATGAATTTTGTGCAGACGTTTAAAAATGAGGGCTGAAAAATTGACAAGGCGGGGCGTATCCTTGATGATTGCGCTCATTTTACTCGCATTAACCTAAAAAACTCAGATGAACCGCAGAGACGCAGAGAAATCAATGAAAAGGGTGAAACCATTCAATTCTACCAATTCTACAACCCATTGTTTTTCCTCAGCGCCTGAAGCGTCTCTGCGGTGAATGGTTTTTTCCGGGCGGAGAACAAATTTACCCTGCAGAGACGCTTCAGGCGCTGAGAAAAAAACAGTAAGTTATGGTATTGTGCGACATCACCCATTTGATGAGGTGGAAAATTGTTGTAACTCAATTTATTTCTCTGCGTCTCTGCGTCTCTGCGTCTCTGCGGTTAAGCAAATGCGGTTTTTAGGATTAACCCCGTTTTTTGATCATAAGGTCGGCAACCATGGCTGTGAAAAAAATCGAAAAAATCATCAGCGCCGGGCAGTGCAAGCTGTCCGCACGCGTGTTCAATCTCGGCAGCATCATCGCGACCTTGCTCCCGGTGCTGGCGCCGATCTGGATCGCCGGTTCGATCTTCACCTATGCTGCGGTGGCGCACCATCCCGACAGTCGGGTGGGCGAATATACGCGTTGGGCGGGCTATCGTTTTTACGGCATGGCGGGATCGTTCGTGGTTATCCTCAATTTTTCCGGCGAACTGAAGGCGTTGCTCGGCGGGGCGCTGCACATGTGGCTGGCGGTATGGGCGGTGGGCATACTGGCGGTGGTGCCGCTGGGGCTGCGCGATCTTTACCGCGCCGGGCGCGAAGACTGGAAAGATTTAACGGTGGAGGTGGAAGTCGATGAATGATCCGGCGGATGCGGGCCGATTGGCAATAGACCGCAAGGCCGTGGATAGGCCGCGCCACATCTGGGCGAGCAACGAAATCGAGGCGCTGTTCGCGCTGCCCTTCAACGATCTGCTGTTCCGCGCCCAGCAGGTGCATCGGGAGCGTCATGACCCCAACGCAGTGCAGGTGAGCACGCTGCTGTCGATCAAGACCGGCGGCTGCTCCGAGGATTGCGGTTATTGCTCGCAATCGGCGCACCACCACACCGAGGTGGAAAAGGAAAAACTGCTGGAACTCGACACCGTGCTTGCCCAGGCCGCAGCCGCCAAAGAACAGGGCGCCACCCGCTTCTGCATGGGCGCCGCCTGGCGCGGACCGCAAGGCAAGGATATGGCGCCGGTGCTCGACATGGTGCGGGCAGTAAAAGCGCTGGGGCTGGAAACCTGCGTGACGCTGGGCATGCTCAAGGAAGGCCAGGCCGAACAATTGCGCGAGGCCGGGCTGGACTATTACAACCACAATCTCGACACCGCCGAGGAATACTACACTGAAGTCACCACCACCCACAGCTACCGCGACCGCGTGGAAACGCTGAACCGGGTGCGCAAGGTGGGCATGAAAGTGTGCAGCGGCGGCATCGTCGGCATGGGCGAAACCCGCGCCCACCGCGCCGCGCTGATCGCCCAACTGGCCAACCTCGATCCGCCGCCGGAATCGGTGCCGATCAACCTGCTGGTGCAAGTCGAAGGCACGCCGCTGGCCGGCAGCCCCGATCTCGATCCGCTGGAGTTCGTGCGCACCATCGCCTGCGCGCGCATCACCATGCCCGCCAGCCTCGTGCGCCTATCCGCCGGACGCCAGGGGATGAGCGACGAACTGCAAGCGCTGTGCTTCCTCGCCGGCGCAAACTCGATATTCTACGGCGACAAGCTGCTCACCACCGGCAACGCGTCCACCGGCCACGATCAGGCATTGTTCGAGCGGCTCGGCATCAGGGCGATGGTGGCTTGATCTTTTTGCCTCGCGGGACTATGTTTGTATCGTTGCTTATACTAACGGTATAAATGCCATGCATACTGTCAAAACCGCTATTTCGCTGGACCCCGGCTTGCATGAGGCAGGGGACGCTCTGGCGAAAGAATTGCATATTTCCCGCAGCCGCTTGATGGCTCTGGCTTTGGAAGCGTTCATCGAGCGTCACCGCAACCGGCAAATGCTGGAACGGCTCGACACCGCCTACGGCGACGCCCCCGACGCCTCCGAACTCGCATTGCAGCGCGTAAGGCGCACCCGGCATTACCACGCACTCAAGGGTGAATGGTGATACGGCAAGGGGACATTTACTGGATTTATCTCGATGACCCGGTTGGTTCGGAACCGGGCTATGTGCATCCCCATCTGGTGGTTCAGAACAACGTGTTCAACGCCAGCCGCATCAATACGGTGGTGGTGTGCGCACTGACATCCAATCTCAAACACGCAGAAGCGCCTGGCAATGTGCGGCTGAACAAGGGCGAAGCCGGGCTTCCCAAGCAAAGTGTGGTTAATATGCCTTGCGCGGGGGAAATTGTCCGGTTGGATTGCCCCCAGCGGGCGCACTGCCGCGTTGCAAATTGCTTGCGTGAGAATGACCACGCGGCGCAATTTGCGCCTTGCATTGCATCCCGCT
>JBAYVP010000084.1:0-16368 GCA_041674485.1 Sulfuricellaceae bacterium | reverse complement strand
TGCTGAATAGCCGCCTTGCCCGTGGCGACGAGGGCAACTTCTCTGCAGTATGGAAATCCCAGCGCGAACGCCTCGCACAATCCGCCGAACTGTGGCAAGCCGCACTGGCCTGGAGCCCCAGTAGCAGCGGCGTGAATCAACGGCCGGCACAAACCGCCGAACTGTTCCCGGTGTGCATCCTGCACAACGCGCAAACGACGTTTTTATCGATCACTAGACGCGACATCCTGCTGGTACTCCAGGCCCAACGCTTGTCGGAACAACTGCCGAAAATCCTTGCCTGCGCCAAATCCGCGCTGCTTTTGCAAGACCCGCTGCCCGGCAACGGCGGTTTGGTCATGCTCGACGAGGATGCCCGCCTCAAGGGCGAACTCGAGATGCTGGCACAGGAACTGGGGGACATGGAACTCGAGTTCGCTACGCTGCAGGCCGAGCTGGCGGAATTCTCCCGCGAATACCATGCTCGTATCGGCTCTCGCATGATCGAACTCGATGCATTGCAAGCCAGAATCGCCCGCTGCTACGCGGATCGACTGGCCGCCGATGAAGTCGTGCAAAACCAGGCCGAAGCGGCTCAGGCCAAATCCGACCAGTCCCAGCGGGAACACCGGCGTTTTACCGAGCTCGACCGGGAAAACGAAAAACCGTTCGCGCCGTCTTCCGACTTGAAACGTCTGTTTCGTCAGTTGGCGCAAAAAATTCACCCCGATCGCGCCAGTGACGAAACCGACCGGGCCTGGCGCAGCGAGTTGATGAGCGAGGCCAATCGCGCCTATCGCACCGGCGACGAGATGGTGTTGCTCGAAATACTGAATCAATGGCAAACCGGCCGTCCCGAGCATGCCGGGAATTACTCCGAGACCGTCGTACCGCAGGGTCCGGCACGACAGATCGCACGGATGCAGCGGCGCCTGGCCGAAATCGAAGCCGAACTCAACCATCTGGTTGCGTCGCGGCTCTATGAGTTGTTTGCCGCTGCCAACCTTGCCCGCCAGCGCAATCGTGATTTGCTGCAGGAACTGGTGGAACAGCTCGATGCGCAAATCGTCGAGGCTAGAACAAGACTGGAAGCCTTGGAGGCCGACTGATCTGCAGACTGATGCCGCAGAAGCACATTCGGGCTTAGTTCAATTTATCGACGCGTTCGACGCGTTCCAGAAAAGCCTGTGCCGCTTCGTTGCCAAGGCGCGCGGCACTGCGCAGCCACTTCATTGCCAGCCGCAAGCTCCGCGTCAATCCATCGCCGCGGTAGTAGGCGCAGCCCAGTTCATATTGCGCATCGGCCTCGCCGAGGGACGCCGCCATGCGCAGCCAGCGAATTGCCTCGCGCACCGTGGCTTGCGTGCGTTCCGTGCCCTGGCCATGCAGCAGGCAATACCCCAGGCTGTACATGGCGTAGGCATCCTGATGCTGGCCAACGGCCTGCTCGTACCAGCGCAGTGCCTCGCGGTAATTCTGCGCAACACCAAGACCAAAATAGTACATGTCGGCCAGCGCCAGCTTGGCCTCGAACAGGCGCGCCGCCTTGTGATACCAGACCAGCGCCTGGCGGTAGTCGTGCGCAATGCCAATGCCGTAGCGGTAGCATTCGCCCAGCATGAATGCCGCGCGCCGATGACCGAGTTCGCCGGCTTTGCGATAGAAGACCGCCGCCTGTTGCGGATCTTCGGCCGTGTTGTCGCCATTCAGCAAGCGCTCGGCATGGGCGAAATAATAGCGCTCCAGCTCCCCCAGGGCCGGCTGCCAACCAAGCTCCGCGGCTTCCCGCAGCAGTTGCTCGCCGCGCTGAATGTTGACGCGCACGCCGATGCCATGCAAATGGCAGCGCCCCAGTTCGGCCATGGCATGCGGCTCCCCGCTTGTCGATGCAGCACGGTAATGTTCAATGGCCAAGGCACAATCGCGCGGCACACCCTCGCCGTGCTCATAACATTCGCCGAGCCAGACCCGGGCCGCGACGTCCTTGCTCTCCGCGGCACGACGATACCAGGCCACGGCCAATTGCGGATTGGCGGCAACACCGTCGCCATAGCGATAACAATGACCCAGCTTGAGTTGCGCCCGGGTATGTCCCTGCCGCGCCGCCGCACGGTACCAGCGGATTGCTTCCACCGTGTCTTGCGCCAGACCGCCGCGACCGAATGCATGCCATTCGCCGAACTCAAACTCGGCATCGCGATTACCCAGCTCGGCTGCACGCCGATACCAGCCCAATCCGGCCTGCATGTCGCGCGTCACCCCATGGCCGAAGATGTAGCACTGGCCAAGCAGAAACATCGCACCAGTGACCTGTTTGCGCGCAGCGGCACGAAACCAATTGGCAGCCTCGGCGAAATCCTGGAGCACACCCTCGCCGGCATAGAGGCACATGCCCAGGCAATACATTGCTGCCGCACTGCCGCCTTCGGCGGCATCGCGCCAGAGTCGTGCCGCCGCGCTGCGATCCTCGACGACACCCCGACCGAAAAAACAGCAGCGTGCCAGCAGATCGCGCGCGCGTTGATGGCCCTGATCGGCGGCCATGCGTAACCAGCGCGTTGCTTCCGCGAAGTCGCGCTGGCCGGCGAGACCAAAATAGAGCATGCGACCCAGCCAATACTGGGACAAGCGTGCGCCCATGCCGCCTTTGCTGCCTGCCGCGCGGAACAATTCCCTTGCCCTGCCGGCGTCACGCGCGATGCCGTGGCCGCGCAACAGGCAGAGGCCCAGCCAGGTTAACCCGCGCGTATCATCGCGTGCCGCTGCGCGCTCGAACAGGTGCGCCGCCTCGGAGTGATCCTTGGGCAAACCAAACCCGTGGTAGAGAAGCCAGCCGAGCATAGCCTCCCCTGCGGCACAACTGCGTTCCGCACTTGCGCTCGCCCAGCGCAAGGCCTGCGCATAGGACTTTGTCGTGTCCGCGCCGATGGCGTGGCGCCAAGCCAGTTCCGCTTGTGCCTGGGGGTTACCAGCTTCCGCCATGCGCAACAATTCGGCCAGAGCCAGACTGCGCCAAAATTCGTCGGCCGACCCGAGCAACTCGATACCTTGCGCCGCACCCCGCTCAATCAGACTGGTTTCCAGTGCCTCACGGAAAATCCCGAGGAGAACCGGCGAATGAAGCGGAATCAGTGCATCAGACATGGTGCGAAGCAGGAAAGATAAGAATGACCGCTTAGGTTACCGGAATTTCTTTCACCGCAGCGCGAACACAGACGACTCGACCATGCAGACCAGATCAGATGATCTTCGGCGTCTTCGATTATTCACAAAATCTGTGGATAAGCTTGTGGATTGATGGGGGGCGAAGTCGCTAAATCGGCCCCCAGCAAGCCCTTTTTTTACATCGCCACAAAATGAAGCTTTTATTACATTTCATATAAAACAATGAGTTATGCGGCAGCCTCAACCACTGTACGGGTTTCCGCGATGGTCTCCGAAATGTTCTGACCTCGCCACAGATTCCATTACAATCCGTCCTTGAATTTTCCCCAAAGTCAACCCCTGCCGTACCCTCATCTATCGCATGACGATCGAAATTCTGAGCGTTGCCGCACTCAACAGCCGTGCCCGCGAAATCCTGCAACTGAATTTTCCTCTGCTCTGGGTGAGTGGTGAAGTGTCCAATCTGACACGCGCGGCTTCAGGGCACTTTTACTTCTCCCTCAAGGATGCAACCGCCCAAGTGCGCTGCGTGATGTTCCGCAACCGCGCACAATTGCTCTCCTGGCGGCTGGAAAACGGCCAACAAGTCGAGGCGCAGGCGCTGGTCACCCTGTATGAGGCGCGCGGCGAATACCAGCTCAACGTTGAAGGCTTGCGCCGCGCCGGCGTGGGCGCCTTGTATGAAACCTATGCCAAACTGCGTCTGCAGCTTGAACGCGAAGGCCTGTTCGCGGCGGACAAGAAACTGCCGCTGCCCGGGTTCCCGCGCAGCGTAGGCATCGTCACTTCACCGCAAGCTGCGGCACTGCGCGATGTGATCAGTGCTCTGTGGCGTCGCGCGCCGCACCTGCGCACCGTCCTGTATCCGGTTCCGGTCCAGGGTGACGGCGCCGCCCAAAAAATCGCGGCCGCTATCGCCCTGGCCGACGAACGCGCCCAGCAGGATGGCGTTGACGTCCTGCTCGTCGTTCGCGGTGGCGGCAGCATCGAGGATCTCTGGGCATTCAATGAAGAATGCGTGGCCCGTGCTGTCGCAGCCTGCCAGCTGCCCGTGATCACCGGCATTGGCCATGAAACGGATTTTTGCATCGCAGATTTCGCTGCGGACCAGCGTGCTGCAACACCGACGGCAGCCGCTGAACTCGTCAGCGCGGGCTGGTTCGCAGCCGCCGAGCAACTCGCCGCACTTGGCATGGCTTTGCAGCGCACACTGCGCAGGGGGTTGGAAACGCGCATGCAGCGTCTCGATCTGCTGGCTCAACGCTTGGTACATCCAGGCAGAAAACTGAAACACCAGCAGGAAACCGCGTCACACCTCGCCACCCGCCTGAGAGCCGCTCTGGCAAAACGTTTGCGGCGTGAAGCCGTTGTCCTGGAAGATGAACGCTGGCGACTCGGTCAGGTGCGACCATCCATCCAGAAACTGAAAGCGCGCACAGATCTGACAGGGCAACGCTGCCAGACCGCGTTCAAGTTCCTGCTGGCCAAGCAACAGACCAAACTGGGGACGCTCGCTGCAGCCCTAGCCCAACTCAGCCCACAGGCCACGCTTGAACGTGGATACAGCATCGTGCGCGACAGCCACGGACACCCGGTTGTGAACAGCACACAACTCGCCGCCGGCGATGCGATCGACCTGCAGTTTGCCAATGGCAGGGCGCAGGGGCATATTGATAAATCGGCCTGAGCCCATACCTTTGTATCGTCTATTGTGAAATAGCCATTCCCCGACTAAAATTGTCGGGCATTAAATCGACTTGCATCATCAGATCACAGGAGAACTCTCATGGAACACACCCTACCCGCACTGCCCTTTGCCATGGACGCTTTGGCGCCACACATGTCCAAGGAAACTTTCGAGTACCACTACAGCAAGCATCACCAAGCCTATGTCACCAATCTGAACAATCTGATCAAGGGCACCGAGTACGAGAGTCTGGCACTCGAAGCCATCGTCAAGAAAGCTCCGGCAGGCGGCATCTACAACAATTCCGCCCAGGTGTGGAATCACAGCTTCTTCTGGAATTGCCTGAAGGCGAATGGCGGCGCTGCGCCCACTGGCGCGCTGGCCGATGCGATCAACAAGAAATGGGGATCGTTCGACGATTTCAAGAAAGCCTTCCAGGCTTCCGCCGTTGGCAATTTCGGTTCAGGCTGGACCTGGCTGGTGAAGAAAGCCGATGGTTCGGTGGACATCGTCAACATGGGCGCTGCCGGCACACCACTGACGACCGGTGACAAGGCCCTGTTGTGCATCGATGTGTGGGAGCATGCGTATTACATCGATTACCGCAATGCCCGGCCAAAGTTCGTTGAAACTTTTCTGAACAGTCTGGCCAACTGGGATTTCGCAGCAAAGAATTTTGCCTGAACCAACTGCTTGATTGGCAAGAGCGGCTAGCCGCTCTTGCTGCGTTCGATCTGCACTCCGACCCGGCGCACGCCGGGCATGATGCCCAGCTTGGCGATGGAAATCTTTACCCATGGCGCACCGAATTCGTCGAGCATCAGTGCAATGACATATTCACCCAGGGTCTCCAGCAGATTGAAGTGCCTTTCGGCCAGTTCCTTGCGGATGCGCTCAATGACCGAGTCGTAGCGGATCGTCTCCGCGATGTCGTCGTTCTTCGCCGCCGCATCAGGTACGCCAAAGGTCATGCTGATTTCCAGGGTTTGCGCCGCCGCCCGTTCGCGAGGAAAAATCCCGACATGCGCATCGACGCGCATATCATCGATAAAAATAAAGTCCATGATCGAGGATGTACTTTCTTGGCTAGAATGCACCGCATTCTAGGTGACACCACCTGACTTCGCCCATGACCCTGGCAATTTTCACCGCGTTAGGTTATTTGCTCGGCTCGATCCCGTTTGCGGTCATCGTCTCGCGCAGCTTCGGCTTGGCCGATCCGCGCAGCTTTGGTTCGGGCAATCCCGGCGCCACCAACGTGCTGCGCACGGGCAACAAACTGGCCGCGCTGCTGACCCTGCTCGGCGATGCCGCAAAAGGCTGGCTGGCAGTCTGGCTGGCAAACCGCTACGGTGCAGAAGCCACGCTCGTTGCCGCCACTGGTCTGGCTGCCTTCCTGGGTCACGTGTTTCCGCTATTCCTTAAATTTCGTGGCGGCAAAGGCGTCGCCACGGCATTTGGCGTACTGCTGGGTTTGTCCACAGTGCTGGGGTTGGCGGCAGCAGGCACCTGGCTGCTGGTAGCCCTGATCACCCGCTATTCCTCTCTCGCCGCTCTCAGCGCGGCCATCAGCGCGGCCATGCTCGGTTGGTGGCTGCTGCCGGATACGATCGCAGCCGAGTGCGTCAGCGCGATTTCGTTGATCCTGATCTGGCGCCATCGCAGCAACATCGCCAATTTACTGGCTGGTAGCGAAACCAGGATCGGTGCGAACAAGAGCGAGTGCCCGTAGTTGGGTCTGGGGTGCTAATTCGGTGCGAAAATCCTGTAGCGGCCAGCGCGGCCGCACCGCAAATACGCCCGGGTCGCATGCCGTCGCACCTGCCATAAGGCGTCTGGCCCCGCAGTAGGCGATCATGGCGCCGTTGTCAGTACATAACTCCAGATCGGGGTAAAAAACCCTGACGCCAAGCCTGGCCGCTTCCTGGTCGAGCCGTTCTCGCAGTCTTCGATTGGCGCCGACTCCTCCTGCTACCACCAAACGGTGCAATCCACTCTGACGCAGGGCCGCGAACGACTTTCCGACCAGCACGTCGCTCACCGCTTCCTGAAATTCGGCGGCCAGATCGGCCCGCTCGGAATCGCTCAACTCCGCGTTGCGAACCAGGGTCAGTACGGCTGTCTTGAGTCCCGAGAAGCTGAAATCCAGGTCGCCGCTGTGCAGCATGGGCCGCGGCAGATGGTAGCGACCCAGTCTTCCCGAAGTTGCCAAGTGCGCCAGCGCCGGTCCGCCCGGATAACCAAGGCCGAGCAGCTTGGCGGTCTTGTCGAAAGCCTCGCCGGCCGCATCATCCAGCGACTCGCCAAGAAGCGCGTATTCGCCTACGGCAGCCACACGCATCAGTTGCGTATGCCCCCCGGAAACCAACAGTGCGACAAACGGAAACTCCGGAGGATCGTGCGCCAGCAGAGGTGAAAGCAGATGCCCCTCGAGGTGATGCACAGGCAAGGCCGGTATGCCGCGCGCAAATGCCAGCGCAGCGGCAAAACTGGCGCCCACCAGCAGCGCTCCTGCCAGTCCCGGCCCAGCGGTGTAAGCGATCGCGTCAAGGCTGACCAGACGCGTATCGGCCGCGGTGAGCACATGGCGTAACAAGGGCACCAGACGACGAATGTGATCACGCGAAGCCAACTCGGGCACCACGCCGCCGTAGGCTTGGTGCATATCGACCTGGGAATGCACGGCATGACCGAGCAACCCGAGGGAAGTATCGTAGATGGCGACTCCGGTTTCGTCGCAGGAAGATTCGATGCCGAGGACGCGCATGATGCGGCTCATTCTACCCGCGGAGAATCTGGCCTCTTGGCCATGAAGACGATTTTGATGATTTTTTGCTTGGAATCTGCCGGAAAGATGGATAAAATGCGCGATTCTTCGCATCAATCAGGGATGTTATTTATGCCGGGTATCCGTCTCAAGGAAAACGAGCCGTTCGAAGTGGCGATTCGCCGCTTCAAGCGCGCCATCGAAAAAACAGGGGTTCTGACCGAGCTGCGTTCGCGCGAGTTCTACGAGAAGCCCACTTCCGAGCGCAAGCGCAAATTGGCTGCGGCAGTGAAGCGTCATCACAAGCGCATTCACGGCCAGATGCTGCCGCCCAAGCTTTACTAAGCTCACATCCCTGTAGCTTCAGCGGAATGCCGGCACCGCGCAAGCGCTGCCGGCGTTGTTGTTTGAGGAGGAACGAATGTCTCTCAAGGCTCGCATCACCGAAGACATGAAAAACGCCCTGCGTGCCCACGAGACGGCGCGGCTGGGCGCCATCCGCCTGCTGCTGGCGGCAGTCAAGCAGCGTGAAGTGGATGAGCGCATTGAACTCGATGACACCGCTATCATTGCCGTGATCGACAAGATGCTCAAACAGCGCAAGGACTCGATAGAACAGTATCAAAAAGCCAGGCGGCAGGATCTGGTGGATGCCGAACAGTTCGAAGTCACCGTGTTGATGGGTTATATGCCGCAACAGCTGTCGACCTCCGAAATAGAGTCCATCATCGCGGCAGCCATTACAGAAAGTGGTGCCAAATCGATGCAGGAGATGAACAAGGTGATGGCCATTGCGAAACCCAAGCTGGCTGGCCGTGCCGACATGGGCGAAGCGTCAAAACTGATCAAAGCCAAACTGACCGGATAGTCCCCCGGAATCGGAAACGGGCACTGGCGTCCAACCTAACGGCGTAAAATCATCGCCCATATTGCTTACCACGGGTGATCACGACAACGCAATGATCCCTGAGGCATTCATCCAAGAATTGCTGGCGCGCGTCGATATCGTCGATGTCATCGAGCGCCATGTCCCCTTGCGCAAGGCGGGTGCAAACTTCAGCGCCTGCTGCCCGTTCCACTCGGAAAAGTCACCCTCCTTCACCGTCAGCCCCAGCAAGCAGTTTTACCACTGCTTCGGTTGCGGGGCACATGGCAGCGCCATCGGCTTTGTCATGCAATATTCCGGGCTGGGATTCGTCGAAACAGTGGAGGAACTGGCCGGCATCGCCGGCCTACAGGTTCCGCAACAAATTGCAGCACACCGAGAGGACATCGCCAGAAAAGCACCGTTGACTGAATTCATGGCGCAAGCAGCGAAGTTCTATCGGGAGCAATTGAAAACCAGTCCACGTGCCATCGATTATCTCAAGCGCCGCGGTCTTTCCGGCGAGATCGCTGCGCGCTTCGGCCTGGGCTATGCGCCGGATGCCTGGCAAAATCTCGACCGGATATTTTCCGATTACAAAGCCGCCGAGTTGACCGAATGCGGCCTGGTTATCGACAGCGAACAAGGCCGCCGCTATGACCGGTTTCGCGACCGTATCATGTTCCCGATTCTCGACCAGCGTGGCAATGTCATCGGCTTCGGCGGTCGCGTGCTCGATGCGGGAGAACCCAAATATCTCAATTCGCCAGAGACGCCGCTGTTTGAAAAGGGACGAGAACTGTATGGCCTGCCCCAGGCACGCAAGGCCATCCACGATGCCGGCAGCGCCATTGTGGTCGAAGGCTACATGGACGTGGTCGGGCTGGCTCAAGCGGGTGTCGAAAACGTGGTGGCGTCACTCGGTACTGCCACCACCGGGATGCACCTGCAAAAACTGTTTCGGCTAACCGATCGGGTGGTATTCTGTTTCGACCGGGACACCGCAGGCGACAAGGCCGCCTGGCGTGCGATGGAAACCAGCCTGGATCATCTTGCGGATAACAAGAGCGTTGAGATTCTGCAAATGGAAGGTGACCAGGATCCCGATGAATACATTCGCGAACACGGCAAGGAAGCGTTCCTGCAATACGCGAGGAACGCAACGCGGCTTTCCGAATTCATGGTCCGCGCACTTGAGCGACAAACGCAGCCGAGCAGCGCAGAAGGCCGGGCACAACTGATCCATGACGCCAAGCCTTTGCTGCAACGGGTCACTGCACCGGTATTGCGAGTCCAATTAACCAAGGCCATCGCCACAATCGCCAAGCTTTCCCAGGAGGAAGTCGAAGCTGCCTGCAGTTTGAAGCCTTTGTACTTTGGTCGCCGCCCGCCGCCACGATCCGCACAGCGCCCTGCCGCCCGCTCGATCGAACATCGCTTACTTGAAAATATTCTGCATCGCCCCGAGCGCGTGGCACGCTTACCGCTTGAATTGATCACCGGCGACAGCAGGGAGGTAGATGCTTTACGGGCCATCGCGGAGGCGGTAGACCATGGCATTCTGCCCGTGCAGCTTTCTTCCGGATCAACGCCAATCGGCTTGTTGCTGGAACACTTTCGCGGTACCGAACATGAGCAAACGCTCTCCCAGTTTGCCAGTGTGCTGCTCGCCGAAGACGTCAATGAAGAGGCGCTGGAAGAGGAGTTCATTGATGCCCTGGAACGGCTGCGCCATAGCGGACTGACTCATGCGATCAGCGCCCTGAGCGCCAAGGAGCGCAGCAGCGGATTGTCTGCCGAGGAACGACGGCAACTCGCCACACTGTTGTCGCAGAAGACGGCCTTTGTTTCCAAGGGACGGCAAGACCTCTAATTCATGTATAATTATATGTTTTCTCAAATCATTGTCCGCCAGGTTGGTACGGGATATCGATCCGCCAACCTTGGGCCGACAGCGAGGACATCATGGCCAAGGTAAACTCAAAATCCACCAAAGCTGTGGCAAAGAAATCGGCGCCAGCAAAGGCCGTTGCAGCCAAGCCCAGTCCAGCCAAATCTGCCGCCAAGCATGCGCCGGCAAAACCAGTCAAGCCAGCCAAGCCTGCAAACGTCCAGCCGGCCAAGGTTCAGCCGGCACCGGTACAGGCTGTGGTCGCCCCGGCCAAACCAGCCAAACCCGGGAAGGCAGAATCACGCAGCAAGCGTTCCAAGGATCGCATTGCAGAGGTTCCAGTCGCCCTGCCGCTCGACCTTGATGCGCGTCGCACGCGCCTCAAGAATTTGATCACGCTCGGCAAGGAACGCGGCTACCTGACCTATGCCGAAATCAACGACCATCTTCCCGATGACATGGTCGATGCGGAGCAGATCGAGTCCATCATCACCACCTTCAACGACATGGGCGTCCAGGTCTATGACGAGGCGCCCGATGCTGAAAGTCTGCTGCTGGTCGAGCAAACGCCGGCCGTTGTTGATGCCGCGGAAGTTGAAGAACAAGCGGAACAGGCGCTCTCCACCGTCGATTCCGTATTTGGCCGGACCACCGATCCAGTCCGCATGTATATGCGCGAAATGGGTTCCGTCGAACTGCTGACGCGTGAAGGCGAAATTGAAATCGCCAAGCGCATCGAAGACGGCTTGAAACACATGATCATTGCCATTTCCGCCTGTCCGACCACGATCGTCGAAATCATCGATTCTGCCGGCAAGGTGGCGCGTGACGAGATGCGTATCGACGAGTTGATCGACGGTCTGATCGATCCGAATGCCTCCACTGAAATCGAGGCGCTCGCCGAAGACGAAGTTGCGGCAATCGAGGCGGACGAGGATGACGATGGCAGCGCGGCGATCGCGGCCTCGCTGCTGAAGCTCAAGGGCGATGCACTGGAACGCTTCAGCCTCGTGGTTCACCTCTACGAGAAAATGCGTGTCACCCTGGCCAAGAAGGGCACGCAGGATCGCAACTATATCAAGCTGCAACAGCAGATTACCGCTGAATTGATGAATATCCGTTTCACCGCAAAAACTACCGAGCGCCTCTGTGACTCGGTGCGCAGCATCGTCGATGACATCCGCAAGCACGAGCGCAAGATCCTGCATCTTTGTGTGGACAAGTCGCACATGCCGCGACAGCACTTCATCAAGATGTTCCCGGGCAATGAGATCAATCTCGACTGGCTCAAGCACGAAATTGCGAGCGGCAAAAATTACAGCCCCCAGTTGTTGCGCGCATCTCCTGCGATCATCGAAGAACAGCAGAAACTGATCGGCATTCAGGAACGCATCGGCATTCCGCTCAAGGAAATCAAGGACATCAACAAGCAGATGTCGACGGGTGAGGCCAAGTCACGCCGCGCCAAGCGCGAAATGACGGAAGCCAATCTGCGTCTGGTGATCTCCATTGCCAAGAAATACACCAACCGCGGTCTGCAGTTCCTCGACCTGATTCAGGAAGGCAATATCGGACTGATGAAGGCGGTAGATAAATTTGAATACCGGCGCGGCTATAAATTTTCCACCTATGCCACATGGTGGATCCGCCAGGCCATTACGCGCTCGATCGCCGATCAGGCCCGCACCATCCGCATCCCGGTGCACATGATCGAAACCATCAACAAAATGAATCGCATCTCCCGGCAAATACTCCAGGAGACCGGCGCCGAGCCAGATCCGGCGACATTGGCAATAAAAATGGAGATGCCCGAAGAGAAAATCCGGAAGATCCTCAAGATCAGCAAGGAACCAATCTCCATGGAAACGCCGATCGGGGATGACGACGATTCCCATCTCGGCGATTTCATCGAAGATGCATCCACCCTCGCGCCTGCCGATGCCGCCATGTACACGGGCTTGCGCGAGGTGACCAAGGAAATCCTGGACTCCCTCACGCCACGTGAGGCGAAAGTGTTGCGCATGCGTTTCGGCATCGAAATGAACACCGATCACACTTTGGAAGAAGTCGGCAAACAGTTTGATGTCACCCGCGAACGCATCCGCCAGATAGAAGCCAAAGCGTTGCGCAAACTACGCCATCCTTCGCGTTCGGAAAAGCTGCGCAGTTTCCTCGATTCGGAAACCTGATTTTCTTACTAGCCGTTCGCTGGCAAAATCACTCTGCTCTGGTGAATTGCCTTGGAGGACTGCACACGCGCATACCGATGATGATCAGCAGCGCGGTGGCGGCGTAGAAGAGCGCCTGAATCCCTAGAGGTCGCGCATCGTAGCCCACCAGGATATGCAGGAAAGTCGCGACGGGCGACCCGTTGGGAAGCAGCCAGGAACTGTCCCAAACCGGCATGGCCAGCGTCGGCAGGAAGTCGGCCTGGGCCAGAAATTTGGCCATTTGGCTCGCCATGGCCGCGGCAAGCACAAGAATAAGGCCGCTCGTCGCGGTAAAGAACCAGCGCGCCGGAATCTTCGCAAACCCGCTGTAGAGGGCGATCCCAACTGCTGCACCCAATCCGAGTCCAAGCGCACCGCCCAGCAGAACCCGTGTTGCAGTTTCTTCATTGCCGGCAAGCAAGCCGTGAAGAAAAAGAACCGTTTCAGACCCTTCGCGCAAAATGCAAAGCGCGATGACCAGACCAAGCGCGGACATCTCTTTGCTGCCTTCGCTGACATCCTGACCAAGCGAACGGGCGTCCTGTGCAAGTTGGGAACCGTGACGCGCCATCCAGATGTTGTGCCAGGCGAGCATCAAGGCCGCCAGGCCCAGGATACCGGCATTGAGCAACTCCTGGCCCACTCCCTCGGCAAGCCCGGCGATCCATTCGGCGAGGAAGGCGACCAGCAAGGAACCTGTAATGCCCGCAGAGATACCCAGGGCAAGCCAACGGTTCCGTCCTTCCAGATGCTTTGTGGCAGCGGCGATAATGCCGATGATCAGCGCGGCTTCAAAGACCTCTCTGAATACGATGATTGCGGATCCAAACATCGTGATTACTCCGCAATCACTGTTCCGCGTGCGGTTGACTCGTGAAATTCACCCACAAACGGATAACGCCCGGGAGCCAGTGGTCCAATCAGGATTTTCACCGTTGCTCCAGCCGGGATAACCTTTTCCCTGTTGAGTTCATGGCTCTCAAATTCCTCGGGCGTTGTATCCATATTCTTCACGATCAGCCGGATTTTTTGCTTGGCTGGCACACGAATTTCGCTCGGCTCGAAAACATGATTTCGGATGATTAAGGAAAACTCAGCCTCCGCCCCTGCAGCCAAGGTGGAAAACAAAAATAGTGCAAACATCGAAGCTCTCATGAACACCTCCTTTTGGGTAATGATAACCATTCTCATTTAGCGCGTCAACCAGAAGAAAATGTGGTTAGTACCGATCAGGGAGTGCGGCTCCAGAAAATGTTAAAGTTGGGCGCAGTGACAGGGGATTTGCGCGGGGGGAGGCGAATCGCGGCAAATCCTCAGACAGGAACATCTGATCCAGGTCCCGCAGCAGTGAGGAAATCACTTTGATGGATGACAATCGAAAAAGCCCGAGATGTTCCATACATTGGCGATGTGCCATTGTCATTGAAATGCATGGCAAGCAAGAAACCATGCAAACTCGGACCAATGACATCAGCATGACGGGGGTTTCCGTCATCTGTCATCGCAACATTCCCCCTCCGAAAGCGGTCACGGTATACCTATTGATTGATCCGGGCGACGAAAACCATCCCCAAGTGATTGTCGAGGCGCACGGAGAAATCAAAAACAACGTTCTGTCCGGACAGCAGGGTGGATTCAGGCTTGGCATTCAGTTCAACAAATTCGCTCGGAATGGCAAGCAGATTCTGGAAAAGAACCTGCCAAAAGAATTGGTGAGATCGGCGAAGTTGGTTGCAACTCCCGACATGCCCTCCCCCCGCACCATGAGTGCGCCAGCGCCAACTATTCCAGCGCCAGCGGCAGAATCAACGCCAGCCCCGGCAGAAGCACCAACCGAAGAGAATACGCCTGCCTCAGATGACGATGCCGCTCCTCCCGACGAGACCACCGCGAACGAGGAAGCACCTGCCACCGAGGACAAACCCGCGCAAGCCTGATCAACGCTGCAGCCAAATCAGTCAGGCCTCACGTATAATGCGCTGAGTGGGCCTGTAGCTCAGTTGGTTAGAGCAGAGGACTTAAGTTTGCGGACCCTAAACATGCCACCGGCATGCATGGATCCGCGGAAATGGGTTGCATATGGCCAAGTTTGCTCTGGCGATATGTAGAACTGATCAAATTCGGAGAACGCTCAAGCCCATGTGTTGTGGGACTGCCAACCCCGAGCCAAGCCCGTCAAAGGGAAGGTGTAGAGACTAGACGATCAGCCCGTAAAGGGAAGGTATAGTCCGGACCACAAACTCGAAAGGGGCGACGAAAGTCGTAGTGGTAAGCATAATCCTTTGGTCGTGGGTTCGAGCCCCACTGGGCCCACCAAGAAATAGCACAAAGCAGTCCAGCAACATCCTTCAAACCCGCCAAGTGCGGGTTTTTTATTGGCTTTGTTATCCGTTAAGCGGCTTTCTGCGCGCAGGCGAGATACGCCGACATAATCTGGGTAGGATCATGCAGCAGTCGCTGTTTCCATTCGCCCAAGTGGACCTTGCCTTCGATCAGGCCGCGCAACACGCCGAGATGGTTAGTGAAGTTGACGATGTTGGCGCCGACAAGGAAATCGTCCTTGAACTCCAAGCGCAAATAGCGGTAGTTCTTCTCGTCCACCAGTTCGGATGATTCGCCGCCGGGCAGTCCTTGCCAGGCACCGAAGGAAGACGATATCAGGCCGAGCGTGTCGAGTACGTTGAAGGCAAAGCTGCCACGCGAACTGGCGTTCTTGCCCGCCATGTTCTGTGCGGCGATGCGCGCCTGGTCGACAGCATTCGGCTGGATCGCGTTGACCTCGTTCTTGCCACTGATGCAATCTACATACTCGGCCACATCGCCGGCAGCGTACACACCGGGCACATTGGTCTGCATGCCGGCATCGACGAGTATCCCGTTATCCACGTTGATGCCGCTGCCTGCGAGGAATTTGGTGTTGGCCTTGACGCCCACCAGGCTCAGATAAATGTCGGCCGGCAGCACCTCGCCGTTTTCCAGAGTGACTTGCAACGCGCCGTCGACTGCGGTGATTTTCTGTGCCTGGGTATTGACGAGAATTTTCACGCCCTTGGATTCGCACCAGCGCCTGATCATGCCGCTCGCCACCGGGTTGATCATGCGCGAGACCATGCGGCCGCTACGGACCAGGATGGTCAGGTCGAAGCCGTGCTTCAACAAACCCTCGATGATGATGCAGCCGACAAAACCCGCGCCCATCTGCACGATGCGGGCACCGGGCTTGGCTTTCGCCGTGATGGCACGCACGTCCGCCAGGGTCCAGCAATTATGCACGCCGGGCAGATCTGCACCCGGAATGTTGTGGCGCGTCGCCACCGAACCGGTAGCGATCAGCAACCGGTCATAAGGCAGATCGCCGCTATCTAGTTTGACAGTGCGCTTGGTGGTGTCGACGCTGCGCGCCAGCCCCTGGACCAACTTGATGCGCAACCGGTCGTAGTGATCCTTGTCGTGCCGCAGATAAGTGCCTTCTTCGTTGATGATGCCCGTGAGCAGGTAGGGAATCGCCATGCGCGAATAGGGCGGCTCCCCTTCTCCGCAAAGCATGGTGATTTCAGAATCCGGATCGGTCTTGCGCAAGGTCTCGGCGGCGACCACGCCGGCCGGGCCACTACCAATAATGACATGCCTCATTGTGATGCCCCTCAGAAAACCGCGGAGCGCAGTACTCGAAAAAGCACTGGCGCCCCGCGGCAGAATTGAATTACAAACCCAGACGGGTGCGGGTGTCGGCGGTTGGCACGCCGTCCTTGTTCCAGCCACGCACCTGATAGTACTCCGGCAGCATCTTGTCCAGTTCGCAGA
>JBAYVP010000083.1:0-16579 GCA_041674485.1 Sulfuricellaceae bacterium | reverse complement strand
GCGCTCGTCCAACGCATCTCGCATTACCGCCCAACGTTGACCAATTAACGAATCTCTTATCATGCATCGAAGGATATTCGATTACATGAAATTGAACAAGTTATTTATTAACGAACTCTTAGCTCTTGAGGTATTGCAAAATCAATGGGTTGTAGGTCGGGTTTTAACCCGACATGTCGGGCTGAAGCCCGACCTACGTCCAAATGGATTATCTGGGTTGAAAGTACCTGCTTCTGAACCGTTCTCAAGCGTAGCCACAAGTGGAATAGGGGCTGGTTGCTTAGGAATCGAGCAAGAATAACGGGTGCGAATGGGCATAAGCCCGTAGGTTGGTGGTGAACAACGTGAACCCAACACGCCCATGCCGGAATCGTGACCCGGCGGATATTTTCGGCGGCTTTGCGTTGGGGTTCGCTGCGCTCACCGCCAACCTACAAATTGTTCATGTTATTTTTGCTCGACTCCTTAAGCCTTACAGGGCCGGCACATTGATCACGGTGTTCATCAGCGTGACCGGGCCATTAACGGACAGCGCTCTGCCCTCCAGCATTATCGCTGTGCCGCTGCCGGAGAATGTGGCTCCCGCCTGAGAAATGATGGTTCCTACCATGGTTCCCCCTGTTGGTGCGTTGATCGTCGCGAAAGTACCGACCTGCCAGAAGACGTTCTTGGCCTGTGCTCCGCCAGCCAGGATGATGCCTTGAGGGGCTGCCGCTCCCGAGTAGTCCACTGTGAGCGAAGCCGCCATCTGGAACACCCAGACAGCATTCGCGTTGCCTTGGGCGTCGAGAGTGAGATTGCCTCCCTGTATCAGGAACGATCCCTCTGGAGCCGTATAGATGCCGGGAGCAAGAGTTTTCCCGGTCAGGTTGCCGCCCGGATTTGTGCCAGCCGGCATTGCCACCAGAGCGTTATACGCGCCCAGCGTATCTGCACGTGCCTGCGTTGCGACCGCTAAGGTGGACGCAGTTCCTTCATTAGGGCAGCGAGACGGCAGAGCCGTGTATATCTTGCCGTTTACGGTTCCGATATTCAGCGGCGTCTCCGTGTAGATACATTGTGATGCTGCATCGTGAAACCCAGTCACCGCAGTAGAGGCAGTGGTGGCTCCGATGTCACCGTTGATTACGGTCAGAATCCCCGAGTTGGTTATTCCGGAAGAGCCTCCCAAAGCCGCGAAAGACGAGGCCGAGCCAAGGTTGACCACAGGCGTAGTAAAGCTCCATGGATCAGGCGCAATACCGCTTGCCATTCCATTGCCTTTGATGTCTGTGACCCCTGAAACCAGAGCAATATAGGTGGTGCTGATGGTGAGAGGGCTCAGGGGCGTGAAGGTCGCCATGCTGTTGAGCATGTCGTAGGTAATCGTTCCCGCCACCAGACTTCCGCCTTCCAGCAAAATAAAATTTTCTGTAGTGATCGATAGCGGATCCATCACCTCACTGAACGTCGCGTTGACGGCGCTGTTGAGCGCGACACCCGGTGCATTGGCTGAAGGAACCGTAAAAATCATGGTGGGTAAGGTGGTGTCCGGTGCGGCACTGGTAATCCAACGCCACACATAGTCACTTGCCATGGGATTGCCTGCCAGATCCTTGGCTCCATCGGCACCGCCTTTGACGGTGATGGTGTAACCGGTACTGCCGGTGAGATTATTCAACGGGATGAATACCGCGTTTACCCCGGAGTAGCCCACTATGCCTGACACCGCAGCGCCGCTTACGGTTTCCTTTACGGTGAAATTCACGTTGGTCACCGTCAAGGGATCGATCCCCTCGCTGAATGCAGCGCCGATTTTGGTGTTGACGGCTACATTGGTCGCACTGTTGGCATGGATAGTCCCGGTGACCGTGGGTGCGGTGGTGTCTGCGACCGCAGCCGTGGTCCAGCTAATGACGAAGTCACCTGCCATGGGATTGCCAGCCAGATCTCTGACGCCGCTGGTTCCGCCCTTGACGGTGATGGTGTAGCCCGTATTGCTGGCGAGATTTCCAAACGGGATAAATATCGCACTCACCCCGGAGTAGCTCACTGTGCCGGGCACAGCCGCACCGCTTACGGTTTCCTTCAGCGTGAAACTCACATTGGTAATCGTCAAGGGATTCATCCCCTCGCTGAAGGTTGCGCCGACCCTGGTGTTGATGGCTACGTTGGTCGCACCGTTGGCATGGGTCGTCCCGGTTACCTTGGGTGCGGTGGTGTTTGCGCCCGCAGCCGTGGTCCAGCTAATGGCGAAGTCACTTGCCATGGGATTGCCAGCCAGATCTCTGGCGCCGCTGGTTCCGCCTTTGACGGTGACCGTGTAGCGGGTATTGGGAGCGAGATTGTTCAACGGGATGAATATCGCGCTCACCCCTGAGTAGCCCACTATGCCAGACACCGTAGCGCCGCTTGCCGTTTCTTTTACGGTGAAATTCACGCTGGTTACCGTCAAGAGATCCATCCCCTCGCTGAATGTCGCGCCGATTTTAGTGTTGACGGCTACGTTGGTCGCGCCGTTGGTATGCATAGTCCCGGTTACCGTGGGTGCGGTGGTGTCTGTGGCTGCAGCAGTAGTCCAGCTCCACACAAAGTCACTTGCCAGTGCATTGTCCTCGGCGGACTTGGCTCCGGTTGTAATCGTGGCAGTATAAGTGGTGTTGGCGGCAAGAGGGCTGGCTGGTGTAAAGACCGCAGACACGCCAGCGTAGATCACCGTACCTGGAACAGGTGTTGTCCCTTGCCTCAGGGTAAAGGTTGCCGCAGTGATCGTTAAGGGATCCATCCACTCACCGAACGTTGCGCTAACTTTGGTGTTGATGGGAACATTGGTTGCACCGTTGGCAATGTTGATCTCGGTTACGAAAGGCGCAATGTCATCCAGCGTTGTGCCGGTGGTAAATGTCCATGCAAAATTACTGGCCAGCGGCATGCCTGTGGTGTCCCTGGCCTCGGTGGTCACGGTGGCAGTACATAGGGTATTGGGCGGAAGATGGGTTGCTGTCGGAAGGGTAAGCTTTGCCAGCCTGCTTTCTGCCAGGTAAGTCACCGCTCCGGTGATAAGTGTTCCGGCAGGGCACGTCAGCGTAAAGCTTGCCGGGGTAAGGGTGAAGGGATTCATCGTCTTGGTGAAGACGGCAGTGATGGCTTTTATATTGACGGGCACATCGACGGCATGAGGAACAGGGGTCACGGTAGTCACCATGGGCACGAGCTCGGCGGTGCCACCTACGCTTGGATCGCCCCCTCCGCCGCTGCATCCCGCTACAACAGCGCTAAGCAGTAATGCCACGAACCACATTTTTGGCTGGGTAACGCTTTCGAATTTGTTCATTTGCTTTTCCTTTTTAATCTCTTCGGGTTTAATCTCTTCGGGTCTAATTCCCCGCCGCTTGCGGCGTAGCGGTTTCGTAGGTGGGTGCTGATAACCAGCCACTAAGCAATCGTTTTTAGATTGCTTAGTGGAATGGCCAGGTGTTCCATCAGGCCAGAGGCCGAAGCCCAACGCAGGCGGTCGGATGATGTTGGGCTTCACTGCGTTCAGCTCCAACCTACCAGAAAATATCCCGTGGTTTATCTTTGGTTTGTTCCCAATCGCTACGCGGGTTTTACGTTATCGGAGCAAATCGAGATAAGGGGAAGTTGTTTGGATTTTTCGCAAAATTGCTTGTAATAATGTACTGTTTTATATAGTTGATATTTATCCCATTTTCGTTCACGATGGTATGTGCGGTATCACACATAGATAAAAATATAAAATATGGGTGGGTGAAGGAAGGAGGGCACTATTGGAGATGAAGTTGGAGGCTATTGCTCCCCTCAATTCACCGTAAACCAGTTTTGGCTTAAGGGATAAAACAGCATGAAAAAATATACTCGCTTGTTGCCGCTGCTGATTGGCATGTTGGCCATACCCACACACGCCTTGGCCGGCGACCCGGCAGTCATGTCCGAGATTATGAAGCGCCGTATGAACCGCGTGGCGATGATTCCAGATACCTTGCAGAACACGGGTTTTGAGGAAGTCGGTGCAGCAGGGAAGCTACCCGGCTGGACAGCCGTGGTGCATACCGGGAACAGTTACCGCATCGAACCTGATCAAAGCCAGGTGTTCAGTGGCAAGCACAGCCTGGTGATCGAAAATACCGGCATGCCGGAGTGGGGCGGGGCAATTCAGACTATTCGCGCCGAAGGGCTGGCTGGGCAGGAAGTTGAGCTATCCGCCCGCCTGAAAACGCAGGGTGTCACGGCGCCGGGTTTTTCCCTGATGCTGAAAATCATGCAGATGGGGCGTGAGTTGGAAATCGTAAAGACACCAGGTCAATTCATTGGCGATGCGGATTGGCAGGCGGTGAGCCTGCGCACCAAGCTGCCGAAAGAAACAACCCACCTCGAGATTATTTTGACCTTGGCGGGCGATGGCCGCGTCTGGGTGGACGATGTTAGCGTTGGCTCGCCGGCAGAAAAGTAGTAGCGCACTTCTGCTTGATATGAGGCGGGGCAAGCGCATGGCATGTATAATTCGCCGCTTTGAATATGGCCTGAATCCGTGACCGAACCCCTTTCATTCACTGGCGAACGCTTCCTGCCCGAGCGTGAAGGTGAAATCTGGTATGAGCACTGGCATCGCTATGCCTTGGCGCGCCAGTTAAGCCAGCATCGTAGCGTGCTCGATGTGGCTTGTGGCGAGGGCTATGGCGCGGCCATGCTGGCCGAAAATGCCGAGCGGGTGATCGGCGTGGATATTTCGGTCGATGCCATCCGTCATGCCCGCAGCCGTTATGGGCGTCAAGCCAATCTGGAATTTATTGCCGCTTCGTGCGACAGACTGCCGTTTCCGGACACAAGCTTCGACCTGGCTATTTCCTTTGAAACCATAGAACACATCGAGACGCAGCAGGCGTTCATTGCCGAGTTGGCGCGCGTGTTGCGCCCCGACGGGGTGCTGTTGCTGTCCTCACCCAACAAGCGCCTGTATTCCGACGCGCATGACTATCACAATGAATTTCATGTGCGCGAACTGTATCGCGACGAGCTGGAAGAGTTGCTGCGCGCGGCCTTTCCCCATCGTTTCTGGCTGGGTCAGAAATTGTTGTTTCATTCCGCTATTTGGCCAGACATCTGGCCGGAAAACGGGGATGTCGCGGCAACGGAATACCTGGTCGGCGATGGCGGCCAGGTTGTTGCAGGCCGTTGCCCTGCTGTTGAACCCATGTATTACATGGTGGCGTGCAGCCGCAACCCATCCATGCTGCCTGCCGCGCTGGGCAGGCTTTCCCTGTTCAGCGATGCCGCCGAAACGGTTTATCGGGATTATGCCCGGCAAACCCGGCGCGTGCTGGAACTGGATCGGCTGCTGATCGATCGCGAACGGCTGGTTGCCGAGCGCGACGATTTTCTGGCGCTGCGCACCAAACAATTAGAAGAATATACCAAGCTTATTGCAGAGCGTGATGTGTTGCTGGCGTTGCGCACCGGGCAGATGGAAGAGCGCGAGCGGATGATCGCCGAACGCGATGCCCTTTTGGCGCAACGCACCGAACAGATCGCCGAACGCGATGCGCTGCTGGCGCAACGTGCCGAACAGGTTGCCGAACGCGATGCCCTTTTGGCGCAACGCGCCGAACAGGTTGCCGAACGCGATGCCCTTTTGGCGCAACGCGCCGAACAGGTTGTCGAACGCGATGCGCTGCTGGCGCAACGCGCCGAACAGGTTGCCGCGCTCAACTTGGAGCTTGATTACCGCGCCAGTCTGGCTTGGTGGATCAAGTCGCCCTGGCGCTTCATCAAGCAGATCATCAAAAGAAACCCCTGAAACGCCATGCCGCAGCCTGTAATCGATATCATCATTCCGGTGTACAACGCCTACGACGACCTGCAACGCTGTCTCGATAGCGTGCTGCGCACCGCCGTATCCTCCTGTCGTTTGATCCTGATCGACGATTGTTCGCCGGACAGCCGTATCGCCGCTTATTTCGAAATTCTGCGTGGCAAGGGCGACCCGCGCTTGTTGCTGCTCAGGAACGAGGTCAACCTCGGTTTTGTCGGGACGGTGAACCGCGCCATGGCGCTGGGTCGGGACGATGTGATTTTGCTGAATTCCGATACGGTCGTCACTTCGGGCTGGCTGGAAAAAATTTGCCGCTGTGCCGCTTCCGACCTGAGTATCGGCACGATTACGCCATTTTCCAATAACGCGGAAATTTGTTCTTTCCCCAATTTTTGCCAGGATAACCCGCTCCCGGCGAGATTGAGCGCGGAGGATGTCAACCGCGCCATGGAACAGGCCGCCGTGCCGCTCTACCCGGATATTCCCACCGGCGTGGGTTTTTGCATGTACATACGCCGTGCGCTGCTGGATAAAATTGGCCTGTTTGACGTGGAAACCTTCGGGCTGGGGTATGGCGAGGAGAACGATTTTTGTATGCGCGCCGTGCAGGCTGGCTACCGCAATGTGCTGTGCGATGACACCTTTATCCTGCATGTGGGCAGCAGTTCGTTCGATAGCAAGAAAGGCGCGCTGGCGCAGGAGAACATGCAGCGTCTGGTTGCCAAGCATCCGGACTATCTGAAAGAAGTCACCTCGTTCATCGCCGCAGATACGCTCAAGCCGATACGCGATATGGCGTATTCGTTCCTGAATTTGCAAGGCGAGGCAGGCCAGCGGCCAGGTGTGCTGCATGTCCTGCACGGGCGCAAGGGCGGTACGGAAAATCATATCCGCCATCTGATGGCGGCAGGCCGGGGGCGGTTGCGCCAATATCTGCTTGCCACTTTCGAGGATGTCTGGGTGCTGGAGGACGCGAACGGCGAGCGGCTGGTCACCTATCAACTCAAACATGAACAGGATGAGTTGTGGGGCGCGCTGTTGGAGAGCCTGTGCGCCGCGTTCGGTATCCAGGTTTGCCATGTGCATCACCTCGCCGGTTGCAGGCTGGGTTTGTTGGAGGCGTTTGCCGCCTCATCAATCCCATTCGGGTTTACGGTTCACGATTTTTACCTGGCCTGTCCGACCATCAATTTGCTCGGGCCGGACGGCGATTATTGCGGGGCGCAAACCGATCTGGATCATTGCCGCCAGTGCCTGGCTATCCAAGCGGACTTTGCCGGGATCGATATTGCCGCCTGGCGCGAAGCGCACCGAAAATTTTTCGAGCGCGCCGCTTTTGTGATTGCGCCATCGGCATGGGCCGGTTCCACCTTGCAGCGTTATTTCCCGCAGAATGCAGTCACCGTGATTCCCCATGGCTCGGGCCATGAGGGAGAGGAGCTCGAGGATACGCTCTGCTCGGTGCTGCTCATGCCGGACGATGGTAAAGAAAACATCGGCGTGCTCGGGGCGATCGGCCCGGTCAAGGGCGCGCGGCGGCTGGAAAAACTGGTGCAGCGCACCCGCGAGCGCAGCCTGCCGTTGCGCTGGGTGGTGGTGGGTTACCTCGACCGCCAGTTTCAGGCGTACCAGGACAAGGACAAAGTGTTGACGGTTCATGGCCATTACGACGCGCGAGATGTGGGCGCGTTGCTGGATCATTACCGGATTCGCCTTGCGGCTTTCCCATCTGCCGGGCCGGAGACCTATTGTTACACCCTGACCGAGGCATGGCAGGCCGGGCGTCCGGCGCTGGTTCCGCCGATCGGTGCGCTGGGCGAGCGCGTAACGGCGACGGGGGCAGGATGGCTGATGGAGGACTGGCAGGATGCGGATCGGATACTCGACCAGATTCTCGCTATTTTGAAGCCGGAACACCGGGAGGATCTGGATCTGGCGATGCAGATGGCGCGGGCGGTTCCGCTGTTTCCGCTTTCAAAAATGGCCGAAGATACGGAGCGCATGTATGGCTGCTTGGTGCAGTCTGGTGCGAGGCAGGCCAAGATGTCGAATTTGCGCCTGTACCACGCGGTGAAAATTGCTACGGGCAGGGAGCAAGAGGCGGCAAAGCGGACACGTAGCGCCACTTGGTGGGACAGGCTGTTTCTGGCGCTGGCGCATGTTGCGTTGCGTCTGCGCTACACTTTGCCGGGCCGGTGGCTTTACCGGGTGGTGCCGGTACGTTGGCAGCAGGGATTGAAGCGCCGCCTGTTGGGGTAGCGTTATTGCAGCGTATTTTGAATGGCGCAGTCAGGGCTTTTCTGTCGAAGTGGCCGCTTCCAGTGTCAAGTAATGTTCGAAAACAAACCCCTCCCGGCCTCCCCTTGTCAGGGGAGGAGGTGGGCTCTCCCCCTGACAAGGGGGAGTTGGAGGGGGTTGGGTTCAAAATTGTGTTTCACGCTAAGGCTATTATTTCATGAATACAGCTAACGAATGGTTTCAGCGCGGCGTTGCGCGGCAGAATGCGGGAGACCCTTTCGAGGCGATCAATTGTTATGGGCGCACGATTGCGTTGGGCGGGAAAGCGTTCGGGGTGTATTACAACCTGGCGTATGCCTTGCAGACCATAGGGAGAGAGGACGAGGCGCTGGCAAATTATGCCGAAGCCGCCCGCCTGAATCCGGATTTTGCGGAAGCGCATAACAATCTGGGCAATATTCTCCTGAAACGCGAACGGCTGGAAGAGGCGCAGGCTAGTTATGAACGCGCCTTGGCGATCAATCCAGGGCTGGTTCAGGCGCACTTCAATCTGGGGCTGGTGCTGAAAAAACGGGGGTTGTTGACGACAGCGGTCGAGCATTTTCGTGCCGCCTGCCAATTGAGCCCGGACTACACGGAAGCCTGGGATAATCTATGCGGCCTGCTTCTGGGGCTCAAGCGCACCGAAGAGTGGTTAGAGGCGTTTCTTGCCGCCGAGAAAACTGTGCAACCCTCGACTTTCCTGGTGCTGACGGGGCTGGCGAGCTGCCGATACCTAGGGGATTTCGAACGCGAGCAACGCTATCTGGCGCAGGCGCTCGACTGGGAATTTGGCGCGGGGGAAGCGGAAATGGCATCCCGCCTGCTGGGGATGATCCAGTATTTCGATGTCGGGCAGGAGCAGTTGCTCGGGCTGTATCGGCGCTACAACACGCTGGTGTCGCGCAGCCATGCCGCCGATGCGCCTCTCCTGCCGCCGCGCCGCACGCGCGGCGATAAATTGCGCGTGGGCTATCTTTCTCCGGATTTTCGCACCCATGTGATGGGCCAGCTCATGGCCGAGGTGTTCAAGCGCCACGACGGCAGCCGCTTTGAGATTTACGCTTACTCGCTTGCAGAGCCGGTATTTGACGATGCCCTTACGGCAAGTTTCAGGGCGCTCAGCCACAAGTTTGTCACTGTCGCCAGGTTGAGCGATCAGCAGGCCGCGCGCTTGATCGCGGAAGACGACCTGGATATTCTGGTGGATCTGGCGGGGCATGCGGCTTATGCGCGACCGGCCATCCTGGCGTATCAGCCGGCGCGCATCCAGATCACCCATCTTGGCTATCATGGCGCGCTGGGGCTCGATGCGGTGGATTACAAGCTCACGGATGCCTATGCCGACCTGCCGGAAAACGCCGATTTTATGGTCGAAAATTTGTTGTTCATGGAGGGCTGCGTTTTCCCTTTCCGCCATATCGAGCCGGCGCGGGATCACGGCTATTCACGGGCGGCGCTGGGTCTGGATGGCAAGGTGGTGTTCGGCGTATTCGTGAATATCCTGAAGTTAAGCCCGCGTTGCCTGTCGGCTTGGCGTGCGATTCTGGAGAAGGTCGAGAATGGCGTACTGGCATTTTCCCCGTTGCATACCGGCGAATATCCGGGCTTTGTGCGGCAGGTAAAAGCGGCGGGCATTGCCGAGGAAAAAATCGTCTTTATCCCGTCCGCCAAGGACGAAAATATCGGGCGCGTGCGCTATGAGCTGGTGGACATCGTGCTGGATACCTTCCCCTATAGCGGCGGCGATACCACGCTTGCCGCCCTCGATATGGGCGTGCCCGTGGTTACCCTGGTGGGTGCGCGCCATAGCGAAAGAACCTCTTACAGCATTCTGAAAAACCTGGGCGTCGAATCCACGGTTGCGGGCAGCGAGCAGGATTTTGTCGCCATTGCTTGCCGCTTGGCGACCGACTTGGCATTCCGCGCAAGCGTGAAAAATGAGATCCAGGCAGGGCTGGAAAATTCTCCGCTGGTGGATATGAATGCCTACGTGCGCCACCTCGAAGACGCTTATGCGCGCGCCGCAGAAGAAAAAGCGCTTTTTGGCACCTTTGCCGGAAAGTTGTCCATGGAGGATCTGAAAGCACTGTTTCAGGAGGCGTTGCGGCTCCATCAGGCCAGTCAATTGCCGGAAGCCGAAAAACTTTATCGCCAGGTGCTGGAGGATCAACCGGAATACGCACCGGCTGCCTATATGCTGGGTATGGTGCTCAAGGCACAGGGCGAAATGGCATCGGCGCGCACCTGTTTCGAGCAGGCCGTCAGACAGGCACCGCGCTATGCCGATGCCTGGGCTGCGTTGGGGCGGCTCGATTATGTGCAGGGCAGGTATGCGGAGGCGGTTGGCGCTTTTCGCCGGGTGCTCGACATCAGGCCGGCTTCGACAGAGATACTGAATGATCTGGGCCTGGCGCTGGGCTATCTGGGGCAGGGAAAAGAAGCACTGGACACATTGCGCCAAGCCGTTGCCGCCAGACCCAACGATGCAGACAGCCACTTCAATCTGGGGGTGGCTTTGCAGAAACTGGGGCAGCCGAATGAAGCCATTGCCGAGTATCTCCGCACCATCATGTTGCAGCCCGACAACGCCGATGCTTATTTTAATCTGGGTGTGGCGCTGCAGGAGTTCGGGCAGGGTGAAAGGGCGGCGGGCTATTATCGCCGGGTGCTGGAGCTGCAACCGGAAAACGCATCGGCATACCAGGCCTTGGGCGAGGTATTGCTGGCGGGAGGAAAGATCGGTCTGTGGCTGGAAAATTTCCGGCAGTTCGAGCGGCACTGTAAACCCTGCTTGCAGCTTGCGCTGTATGGGCTTGAAGCGTGCCAATATCTGGGCGAGGCGAAAAAAGGCGAGCGTTATCTGAGTGGGTTGCTGAAGGGGGAATATCCGCACAAAGAATTGAAAGATTTGCTGGATGGCCTTGCGCAACTGGTGTATTTGCTGCTGTTTTTTGATGTGGATGGGCGCGATATGTCGCACCTCTACCAGCAATATAACCTGGCGCTGAAACAGGTATTTGCCGAGCGCATGGTTTTGCCCGAAGTGCGTAGCCCCGGAAAAATTCGCCTGGGTTATCTTTCCGCCGATCTGCGCAATCATGTTATGGGTAAAATGATGTATCAGGCCATCAGCCGCCATGACACCTCACGCTTCGAGGTTTACTGCTATTCCCTTTCGCACGTGCAGGATGAATGGACCGACAAGTTTGTCGCCGCCAGCCACAAATTCGTCAAATTGAAGGCGCTGGATGAGGTTGCGGCGGCCAAACTGATCGCGCGGGACGAGCTGGATATTCTGGTGGACTTGTCCACGCATACCCAGGGCGCTTCACCGGGTATTCTGGCGCTGAAGCCGGCGCGGGTGCAGATCACGCACATCGCAAGCGCAGGGGCGGTGGGATGCGAGGCGATCGATTACAAGTTGACCGACCATTTCGCCGATGTGCCGGATAGCCAGAATTATCAGATTGAAACGTTGCTGCCGATGCAGGGCTGTGTTTATCCCTATCGCCCTATTCCACAAGCACAAGATCATGGCTACGCGCGTAGCCAGCTCGGCTTGCCGGGCAATGCCGTAACTCTGGCGGCGTTCGTGACTTTGCTGAAGCTGAGCGCGCGTTGTCTGTCAATCTGGCGCGCGGTGCTGGAGCGCTTGCCGATGGCCTATCTGGTGTTTTCGCCCTTGAGCGCCGAGGCGCAACCTGGTTATCTGAAGCGGCTCAAGGAAGCCGGGATTGATGCTGCGCGCGTCGTGTTCCTTCCCGCCGCCGCCGAGGAATCCGTCAATCAGGCGCGCTACAGCGTGGTGGATATTGCGCTCGACACTTTCCCCTACGGTGGCGCGAACGGTACGCTTGAGGCACTGGACATGGGTGTCCCCGTGGTGACCTTGTGCGGCAAGCGTCACGGTGAGCGCTCGTCTTTCAGCATCCTGAGGAATCTCGGGGTGGAAGATACAATTGCACAAAGCGGGCAGGAATATGTCGAGATCGTGGCGCGCCGGCAACGGACAAGCTGTTTTACTCAAGCGTGAAGGAGCAAATCCTGGCCGGCATCGCGCAATCGCCGCTGGTGGATATGGACCGCCATACACGCAACCTTGAAGCGGCCTATCTTCAGGCGCTCAAGGCAAAAGGGGTGGAAGGGTTTGATGATCTGTCAGAGTAATCAATATCCCGCGCCCAGAGAGAGTGAGCATCGATGGGCGTAAGCGGGTTGATGGAACGTGCAACCCGGCTGCACCGCTCCGGCAAGCTGGAGGATGCGCGCCGGTTGTATCTGGAGATAGCGCAGAGCGCGCCTGATTTTGCCGAGGCATGGCATCGTCTGGGCTTGATTGCGCAAGCAACGGGCCAGTTTGATGAGGCGGCAGATTTCATAAAAAAGTCGATCCGCCTAGATGAGCATCAGCCGCTTTATTCTTTGAGCCTGGGACTGGTCAGGCAGGATCAGAATGAACCCGCAGAGGCCGCAATACTATTCAGGCAGGCGCTGGCGCTTAACCCCAACCTGGCGCCGGCATACAACCATCTCGGAGTGGTTTTGCAAGGGATGCAGCGCATCGATGAGGCGCTGCATTGTTTCCGCGAAGCGGTTCGTTGCCATCCCGGTTATGCGCGCGCCATCAACAACCTGGGGAATTTGTTCAAGATCAAGGGAGAGTTGCCGGAAGCGCTAGGTTGTTTTCGCGAAGCGGTTCGGCTGAGCCCGGATTATCGGCTGGCATGGTTCAATCTCGGCAAAGCCTTGCACGAGTCCGGTGACATGGCGGGTGCGGAGGAAAGTTACCGGCAGGCGGCAAAACTTGATCCCAGCGATTTCGAAGCCAGCTATAGTCTGGGCCAGGCGCAGCTCGCGCAAGTGAAACTGGAGGAGGCTGAGCAGGCATTCAAGCGTGCTCTGGCATTAAAACCTGACAATATCGCGTTGTTGAATTGGCTGGGTTATGTGCAGCGAGAATTGGGCAAAATGGATGAATCTCTGGCGGCTTATCGCCGTGCCTACGAATTGGATGCAGATAATCTGACGGCATTGTTGGGTGAGTGCCTGGCATTGCCCCCCATTTATGCTGACCAGGCCGATGTGTGTGCCGCGCGCCAGAAATATATCGAAGGCTTGGCGCGATTGAGGGAAAACGCCGGACATTTCAAGCGACTGCCGGCAGCACAGGCGCTGGCCCAACTGCAATGGGGGAATTTTTATCTCGCCTACCAGGGGCAGAATGATCGGCAGTTGCAGTCCGAGTATGCCGGTTTTGTCGCGGATGTCCTGTCCGGCGTGGTGCCGGAGTTTTTTGAGCCTATCCCTCGGGGAAGAAATGTGGCCGAGCGCAGGCTGAGGGTGGGTTTCATTTCCAGTTTCCTGCGCAAGTGTACGGTGGGCTCTTATTTCAAAAGTTGGATTACCTCGCTGGATCGCGAGCGCTTTGAGGTTTTTGTTTACTATACCGGACATTGGCGCGATGCCGTGACTGAGGAAATTGAAGCATCCGTCGAGCATTACAACCGGTTATTCGGTGTGGAAGCCGCTGAAATTGCCCGACGCATCAAGCGCGATGGTCTGGATATGTTGATATATCCGGAAATGGGTATGGATGTGACCGGTTGCATGCTGGGCGCCATGCGCCTTGCTCCGGTTCAGTGCGTGGCATGGGGACATCCCGTTACTACCGGCCACCGCAATATTGATTATTACCTGTCATGCGCCTCGATGGAGCCGGAAAATGCCCGTGAGCACTATGCCGAGCAACTGGTTTTGCTGGGCGGTATCGGGACGCATTATATGAGGCCGTCATGTTCCTCTCATGCGGATCGGCGGCGATTTTCCCTGCCGGTGGAGCGGAATTTATACCTCTGCCCGCAGTCCCTATACAAGATTCATCCGGACAACGACGAAATATTTCTGGATATTCTGGAACAGGATCAGAAGGCGACGCTGGTTTTTTTTCAGGGCATGTTCGCAACGGTTACGCAGGCTTTCATGGCGCGTCTGCAGCGGGGCATGACAGCGCGCAAACTGGAGGTTCTCAAACGTGTGATTTTTCTGCCGCGCATGGATCATGACGCGTATTTACAGGTCAACTGTTCGTGTGACGTGATGCTCGATACGCTGCACTGGTCAGGGGGCAACACCTCGCTTGACGCCCTCGCCTGCGCCTTGCCCATGGTGACGCTGCCCGGGGAGTTCATGCGCGGGCGGCAGAGCTATGCGATGCTCAAGGCTATGGGGTTGGATGAGCTGATCGCGCGGGATAAGAAGGATTATGTCGCCATCGCGTTACGGCTGGGAACTGACGCTGCATGGCGTAAGGAAATTCAACAGCGCATCGAGCAGAATATCGGCAAGATATTCGAGAACGAATCGCCGGTGAAAGAGTTGGAGCAATTTTTGCTGTCACGGTTTGCGGCTTGAGGTGCGTACTATTGTTTCTTGATAAGGAAAAATGATGTCTTTGCAGGAAAAAACAGCGTATTCGGCAGTTTATGCGCCCATGCATTTGATCGATCATGTTCCGCTGAACGCACAATCAATCCTTGATGTGGGTGCAGGTCCGGGGGGTGTGGGGAAAGTTTTGCGCAACAGAGGGTTCGCGGGGCGCATTGTCGCCATCGAACCGGTAGCCGAGCGCATCGCGCCCAATGCCGAGAATTATAATGAGCTTCACGCTTGTTACATCGAGGATTTCAAGACGGAGCAACGCTTCGACGTCATCATGCTCGCCGATGTGCTGGAGCATTTGCACGATCCTTGGCAGGCGCTGCAAAGTTTGCGGCCTCTTCTGTCTGCGGAGGGGTTATTGCTGGTGCAGGTCCCCAATGTGATGCATCCGGATTTTCTGCTGAATTTTGTGTGCGGTGACGCGCGCTACGTTCCCGCAGGGATTTGCGATATTACGCATATACGCTGGTTTAATCGGCTATCCATCATTCGTGCCGTCGAGGAGGCGGGTTATTCCGTGAAGGCGGTCTCGCGTGTTTACAAGAACGATCAGGAGCGATCTACCGCGAATCAGCCGGCTTCAGGGCAGTTGATGAGGCTGGCGAATCCTCAGACAGGCCGGGAGTTGCTGATTCCAGCCCATGACCTGCCCGACTATCTCACATTTCAATATATCGTTTCCGCAGAGCCAACATGAGCGGTAGCAATCCGGTTCGCTAAGGGTTCAGCAGAATTGCCGCCGCACCGAACGGTGTTTCTGTGCCGTTGGTAATGGCGAGATACATGACCTGTAGATCCAGGCTGCCGGTGGGTGTCATAAAATGATAGTCATCGATGTAACCCTCGGCTTGGTCGTCAAGCGGGTTTCCATCCGGCCAGAGGAAGTTCACATTGCGTGACGAGCTGGTCGCCTCCCAGTCTTCGAAATCCACGCTGCTTGCACTGCCGCTTAGCGTGCCATCGGCGTAGATGAGTTTTTTTGGTCCGAGAAATGGCAGGGAAGTGCTCAGCCTTCCCGTTGTAACCGACGGGTCGCCATAGTAAAGCTTGTAGTTAACGCCGCCTATATGTAGCGGGAAGGCGGCCTGGGCACTCTTGAATAATTTTGGACACCCATTACTTTCGTATTGCACAACCCAGTTTGTACCATCCCAAATTGCGTACGCGTGATTCATCATATAGGTAGTACAACCCGGGATGCTATCCGTGGTGAACACCATGAATGTGCCGACTGCCTGATCCCAGCGCCAATCGTTGAGCGCAGGGAATCCGACCTTGAATTGACGTGCATGGGCAATTTTGCTGTTTGGCTGGATGGAATCTCCTTCGACGCCGATGATCACGGTTGGCGCGCATCCGCCGCCGGTATTGTAATCGGCTGCAGTCGAGCAGTTTGTGGCGCTTCCGCTGTTAAAGTCGCGGCCAACATAACCGTCCTTACTGTCGAGATACATGATGCGGCTCTTGCGGTCACTGCCGAGTGGGTCAAAGAAAAGTCTCACGCCCCCACTCTTTAACGGCACTGCATGGACGCCACCGGCTTCGCTTACCAATGTCGCTGGCGGTGATGGTGTCACCAAGCCGTAAGAGGTCCCGAAACTGGTAAAGCTCAGATAGCTGGAAGAAATAGCTGCATCGGTGTCTTGCGAAGTAACCGCTATGCTCGGTCCGTGAGATAAACTGGATTTGTAGTACAGCTGAATGCGTGAGGCTGTTGATCCACCGGCATCCGGGCCAATGCGGGTAGCGCTGATTAACGCATTGCCATCGCTGACTATGCGGGCCAAACCACTGGTGCTATTCCCGCTGCCCTGCAACTGCCAATACTCTTCGGAAGTTGTGCCGGACACCGCCGCCGCGCTGCCCGCTTCGGCACACGCGGCATCCTTGCAGGCGGAGACCACCACGCTGTAGCCGGTGCCCGACTTCAGCCCGGTCAAGGTGGCCGAGGTGCCGCTTGCCGCCACGCTGTAGCTGAGGCTGGTATTGCCGGCCGATTCGGACGCGCTGATCGCGTAATGATCCACGGTGTAGCCCGATGGCGCAGCCCAG
>JBAYVP010000082.1:0-16762 GCA_041674485.1 Sulfuricellaceae bacterium | reverse complement strand
TTCATCGAAGCGCTGACGGCCTCCGAAAAAGCGATGCGCAAGTAGGGAGAAAGACATGGAGCAAGGGCTGCCCACCAAACCCTACCTGATCCGCGCGATTTACGAATGGTGCGTCGATAGCGGATTCACCCCGTATCTGGCGGTCGCGGTGGATCGCCATGCGCGGGTGCCGCTGGAGCATGTCAAGAACGGCGAAATCGTGCTGAACATCGGCGCGGGCGCCACCCGCAACCTGCGTTTGGGCAACGACATGATAGAGTTTTCCGCGCGCTTTAACGGGGCTTCGCGCCAGATCGAGGCGCCCATCGGCAACGTCCTCGGCATTTATGCGCGGGAAAACGGGCAAGGCTTGGCGTTTCCCAGGGAGATTCCCGAAGGGGAAGACGCCATGCCCACCGAGCCGCCCGTCCCGCCGCGCGGCAAGCCGCAGCTTAAGTTGGTGAAGTAGGGCTTTGTCTGGTGGGGGCGGGAAAACTAGCCCCGGTCGCCTGCCTTGGTCGTAGGATGTGCCGAGGAACGAGGCGCATCTGTCGCGTGTCGTCGCTGCGATGCGCTGCCTTCGTCAACACATCCTGCGTCCCTGCAACAAGGGGGTTGCAAGGCTTCCATCCGGCCATTCGGTTGTTTCCGGGTCGTATTCGATGCTGTGATTATTGATGCCGCTGGTCTACGCCAGCTTATCAGGCTGCCGCCGTGTAATAAAGCTCTTCGATCTCCGAGTAACATTTCGCACGGAGGTGACTCCATTCCGTCTTGACGGCCTGATTGAACTGTTTGCTGTCGATTTTCCCCAGCCTCAACGCAACCGAAAAATCCGACTCGATTTCACGGAGAAGCTGCCGAATCATATCTTCTTTTTTCATGATCTTTCTCCTTAACGCTTTGGAGCACTATGTAGGGTATAACGACACTGCAATGAAAAAATTTATCTTGGTGATTGATGACATTTAAAAAGCATAACTCATGCCAACGGAGCATCCTGATTACCGGCTGCTCCAGCGGAATCGGGCAATGCGTCGCAGAAGGCCTGGCTGCACGGGGCTACCGGGTGTTCGCCACGGCGCGCCGGGAGGAAGACGTGAAAGAATTGCAGGCGCGCGGCCTGGAAAGTTTGCCGCTGGACCTGGCAAATTCCGCCTCCATCCGGCAAGCGCTGGCGGAAATCCTGGCGCGCAGCGGCGGGACGCTGCACGCGCTGTTCAACAACGGCGCCTACGGCCAGCCGGGCGCAGTGGAAGACTTGCGGCGCGAGGTGTTGCGCGAGCAATTCGAAACCAACCTGTTCGGTGCGCTGGAATTGACCAATCTGGTCATCCCCGTCATGCGCGCCCAAGGCCATGGCCGTATCGTGATGAACAGCTCGGTGCTGGGCTTTGTCGCCATGCCTTACCGTGGCGCTTACAACGCCAGCAAGTTTGCGCTCGAAGGCTTGACCGACACGTTGCGGCTGGAACTGGCCGGCAGCGGCGTCTTTGTCAGCCTGATAGAACCGGGACCGATAGCAAGCCGCTTTCGCGCCAACGCCCATGCGGCCTTCAAGAAAAACATCGACGCCGGGCGCAGCCTGCACCGGGACATGTACCTTGCCATGGAACGGCGGCTCGAAAAGCCCGGCCCTGCCGCGCCGTTCACCCTGCCGCCCGAGGCGGTGTTAAAAAAAGTGATCCACGCATTGGAACATTCGCGTCCAAAAGTGCGCTATTACGTCACATTTCCCACGTATTTGTTTGCCGTGCTGAAACGGATATTGCCGCAACGCGCGATGGACTGGGTGCTGACGCAGGCAAGTGGCGACGGCGCACGGTAATCCTAAGCCTGACAAGCCGGAACCAAAAACATTTACCGCAGAGACGCTTCAGGCGCGGAGAAATACAATAGAGGGTGAAACCATACCATTACCCTATAAAATCTCTGCGTCTCTGCGTCTCTGCGGTAAATATTTTTTGGTTCCGGCTCGTTCGGTTTAGGATAATCCTAGATTCCTCTGTTGACCGCTTGCCAAGATGTGTAGCAAATTGGTTCTAAACAACTTTATCATGTATTTTGCGTGTACCCGTATGGTGAGAACGCTACGGGCTGGATTGCACGGTTTTCCGGGCGCATGGCAGCGTTGCAACTCCTTGGAATGGAATGACCATTCCGCGTCGTTGCGCCTTGCCCTGCGCCCGGAAAACCGCACACTCCAGCCCGTTCAACAGAGGAATCTAGGATAATCGGGGGAAGACAGCCTTTTTTGCTCCGGCCTGTCCGGGCTATGCGCTTACCGCGAGCGGAAAATCATACATAACGCATTGCCGGGTTGAGGCGTTTTATTGCCATTACTGCAAGTGTGAGATAGCGATCTGCATCGTATGTCTATTGCCAAAATATCGCTCAAATCAACCAACAGTTGGCGAATGCAGCCCCTTTTTCCCGCCGCTTTGCGCTACAATCCGTCCACGGCGAACGACTACGCAGCAAATCCCATGCCAGCGCAAGAGGAATCCAACAAACCAACGACTTGACGGAAGCGGATAGCATGTTGGCGGAACGGATGGAAAGCCGGTTTGCAGAAACCTACGCAATAGATGTTGCAGGGAGAAGTGCTGCTTGCGAACTTGGGGCAACCGGAAGCTTGGCGCGATCCGGCGTCGGATGTAATTGGGGAAGCGCGACTTGGAGCAGGTTCGGAGGCAAAGTATAGGTTATCCGATTGAAGAGTTGAAATGAAACGTTGGAATTATTGCGGCAACACTATAACCATGCTTACTGACAAGCAGAAACTTTTTTATGCCATGTTTTTATGCGGGCTGCTTGTATCCTGCGGCGCCGCGCCGATAGCACCCTCTCCAGCGCATGTCGTCCAGCCGACGGCGCCTCCCGGCAGCATCCCCAAAACGATCAAACAATCTGCGATATTACCGCCACCCAGTCCTTCACCCAAGGTGGAAACTTACAGTGTTGTGGTGGACAACGTGTCGGTGAACGAGCTTCTGTTCGCCTTGGCGCGCGACGCCAAAATCAGTGTGGACATCCATCCACGCGTCGAAGGCAAGGTTACGCTGAATGCGCTCAACCAGACTTTACCGCAACTGCTCAAGCGTATCGCCAAGCAAGTGGACATGCGCTACGAAATCGAGAACCAAGTGCTTACGATAATGCCCGATACGCCTTATCTGAAGCAGTATAAAATCGATTACCTCAATATGTCGCGCAAATCGAAAAGCAACGTGAGCATCGCCACCCAGATTGCCTCGTCGGGCACCGGCAACATTTCCGGCGGGGGCGGCGGAGGCGGGGGCGGAGGCGCAAGCAACAACTCCACGACCTCGGTTGACAACGAATCCAACAACACTTTCTGGGAAACTTTGGAAAAAAACGTCCGCGATATTCTGCGCGAGACCGATAAGCTGTTGCCGGACGGCAAGACGGAGCAACCCGCTACGCAGAGCGCCGGCGGCGCGCCTTCCCCAGCAGCCGGCGGCAGTCCGGCCAACGGCAAAAACGCCCCCGCGCCCGCCAATCCTGCCGGCAGCCCCAGCGCAGCCGGCACGGCAAGCGGCAACGCCGCCACTCAAGCCACCTTCCGCGAGGCGGCATCGATCATCGCCAATCCGGAAAACGGCATCCTGGCGGTGCGCGCCACCTCGCACCAGCACGAGAGAATCCAGGAATTCATCGATCAGGTGATGTCCAGCGCCAAGCGTCAGGTTTTGATTGAGGCCACCGTTCTCGAAGTGCAGCTTTCCGACCAGTATCAGCAAGGCATCAACTGGGCCAGCCTGCGCAACAACGCCACCACCGGCTTTAATCTGGTGCAGGCTCAAGTAAGCAGCAACCTGATGCCCTCCGGCATCTCCACGGGATCTACGGGCACGACGCCGGGTATATTCGTGCTTAATTACGCCAACCCGATGTCGCGCCTGGGCAACTTGAGCACAACCGTCCAGTTGCTGGAGTCTTTCGGCAAAGTCAAGGTGCTGTCCAGCCCAAAAATCAGCGTGCTGAACAATCAGACCGCATTGCTCAAGGTGGTGGACAACCGCGTCTATTTCACCATCACCGCGACCACCACGCCCGCCACCCAGACCAGCCCCGCCATCACCACCTATTCGTCGGATTTGCACACTGTGCCGGTCGGCTTCGTGATGAGCGTGACGCCGCAAGTTTCCAGTAACGACGAAGTTACGCTCAATGTCCGCCCTACCATATCGCGCATCATCGGTTACGTGCAAGACCCCAACCCCGCGTTGACTCTCGCCACTCCCCCGGTGGTAAGCAATATTCCGGTGATTCAGGCACGCGAAATGGAATCCATCCTCAAGGTCGCCAGCGGCCAGGTCGCGGTCATGGGTGGGCTAATGCAGGATACCGTCAGCAACCTGAAGGACGGCGTGCCGGGACTGTCGCAATTGCCGCTTGTAGGCGATGCGTTCAGTTTCCGCAATGAAACCAGCACCAAAACCGAACTGGTCATTTTCATGCGCCCCGTGGTCATCAAGGAAGCCAGCCTGAACGGCGATTACAAAAATTTCCGGGAGTTCATGCCGGAACAGGATTTTTTCACCAAACCGGATGTGGGCGATACGCTGCCGCTACCTCAATTAGAAAAAACGGCGACACCATGAGCTTGTTGCTGGAAGCACTGAAAAAAGCCGAAAAAGCCAAGCAAAAAGCGAAAGCGAAACCGGAAGCAAATTCTTCTTCGCTTCAGGTCGGGAAGCCCGTTTCGTCCGGACCCGTTTCGTCCGGAGAAGACGCCTTGGCGCTCGACTTCGGCGCGCCTTTGCCGCCGCCCGTCATTGAAACCACGGCGCAGCCCCACACCGGCGAGTCGGCATTTCCGGAAATCATGCTGGACGAACTGCCGCCGCTTGAGCTGCATGCAGATTATCAGGAAGCCGTTCAGCCTGAGCCGGTCGCGCACGAGCCGACATTTGCCGTGCCGAATTCCGCGACTTTGGAGCTGCTTATCACGCCCAATTTCGCGACCCTGGATTTGCCCGAAATTGAGCTGACAGAGATGCGGGACAACCCGCAAATCGAAGCGAAGCCCGATGCCGGAACCGAGGAGGCCAGAACCGAGCCGGTTTTATCCCTGGATTTCGAAGAACCGGATCGACCGCTCGCCACCCTGGAGATTGAGCCGCCCCAGACGTTTGCGAAAGCGGACCTGGCAGGGATGGACGACTTGCCGCCCACATCGCAAGCGGGCCAGGCAGGGCAGGGCGGCTTGCCGCCCACATCGCAAGTGGACCAGGCAGGGCAGGGCGATTTGTCGCCCAGCCCGCAAAATTCCGAGCCACCCCGGATAGACGGCAGGCCGGATGCTCTTGGGCAACCATCCGCAGCACAGCCCATTGTCCCCCCATCCGTAGCAGAATATAGTACGCCGCCGCCCCCTTCCCCGAAGGCTGCTGCCGACAAAACCGCAAATCGGGAAACCGTGAAAAAATTCTTTGCCGCCAAGCAAGGCGCACCCAAGCGTAATCTCAAGCTGCTGGGCGGCATATTGATCGGCTCCATGATTGTCGGAGCGGTTGCGGCTTATTATTACTGGCAGGCGCTTTCACAACCGGCGACCAATTTTCACCTGCCGCAGCAACAAGCGGCAATGCCGCCTGCGCCTCAGCCACCCGTTGTACAACCCGTGGAACCGCAACCCGTTGCGCCGCCTGTGGAACCGCAACCCGTTGCGCCGCCTGTGGAGCCGCAACCCGTTGCGCCGCCTGTGGAATCGCAACCCGTTGTGCAACCCAAGGAATCGCAACCGGCTACGATATCGCCGCCCCTCCCGCCATCCGCCATTTCGGAAGTTCCGGGCGCCCCCGGAAAACCAGCCGGGAAACCGGCTACCCTGGCGAAACACGTTGAAACCCTGCCTGCGGCAACCCCACCCAGAGGGTCCACTTCAGCAGGCGCAGGTAAAGGCACTGGTAAAGGTGCAGATAAAGGTGCAGAGGAAAATTCCGTAACGCCGGTGGATGAAATGGAAGAAGCGCCCGTCGGCGCAAGCGCCAAATCCCCGGACAGCGGCATTAAAATTCGCCGGGACACCGTCGATGCCCAACTCGATCCGTTACTGACCAGCGCCTATCAGGCTTTCATGCTGGGTGACATCGGCAAGGCGGAAACCGATTACCGGAAAGCGCTGCGGCGAACGCCCAACAGCCGCGACGCCCTGCTCGGCCTCGCCGCCATTGCGACAAACCGGAACCAGGTGCATGAAGCCGTCTCCCTCTACCAGCGCGTGCTGCAACTCGACCCCGGCGACGCTGCCGCCCAAGCCGGCCTGATCGGGCTGAGAGGCTTTGCCGATACCACGATGAGCGAAAGCCGCTTGAAAATATTGCTGGCGCAAAACCCCAATGTGGGCTATTTACATTTTGCGCTAGGCAATCAGTATGCCCAGCAATTGCGCTGGTCAGAGGCGCAGGAGGCCTACTTCAACGCCCTCCATGCCGACTCAGACAACGCGGACTATGCTTTCAACCTGGCCGTCAGCCTGGAGCATCTCGGCCAGCGTAAACCTGCGCTGGTCTACTACCGGCGCGCGCTGGATCTGGCGAAGAAACGTTCCGCCGGTTTTAATGGCGAACTGTTGGAAAACCGTATTTATGAACTACAGCGGCAGGATTAATATGTTATGCAAACAATGCCGCCCCTTGTGCCCATTGGGCTACCGTATGCAGTGGGTTGGAAGACGTGTGCATATGCCTTGCGCGGGGGAAATCAAACCGGTCAATTACTCCCGCGAGAAGGCATAACGTGACGACAGTAAAATGCAGTTCGAATGAAGCGCAGCATAATCCGCCGGCATCAGCATCCGGCAGGGCGCAAGGTATCGGCGGCGCCAGTTTTCCCACATTCCGCAAACGGTATAAAGCATGAGTAACGCCGCGCCCAAACGTCCGCTCGGCGCCTTGCTGATCGAAAAAGGACTGATTTCCGAGGATCAGTTGCGCATTGCGTTAAAGGAGCAGAAACGCAGTGGCGATCCGCTCGGCAAGGCGCTCACTTCGCTGGGCTTCGTTACGGAATCCATGGTGCGCGATGTGCTGGGGCAGAATATCGGCCAGCAAAGCATTGATCTGGCGCAAGTCGTGGTCAACGCCGAAGCGCTGAAATTGGTGCCGCAAGATATGGCGCGACGCCACAACGTGCTGCCGGTCTCCTTCAACCGTGGGACCGGCACGCTAACGCTGGCGATGTCGGATACTTTCAACGTGGTGGCGCTCGACCAGATACAAGTGTTGGTGGGACGTCAAGTTCGCATCCAGCAGGTGCTGGCCGGCGAAACCGAAATAAAACGCGCCATCGACAAATTTTACGGCTTCGATCTGTCGATAGACGGCATCCTGCGCGAGATCGAAACCGGCGAAATCGATTACACCACGACGCATTCCGCCAGCAACGAATACAGCCACCCTTTCGTGCGGCTGGTCAACGAATTGCTGGCCGATGCGGTGCAGCGCGGCGCATCGGACATCCATTTCGAGCCGGAACAAAGTTTTTTACGCATACGTTACCGCATTGACGGCGTGTTGCGCCAAGTGCGCAGCCTGCACAAAACTTACTGGCCGGCCATCGTGGTGCGGCTCAAGGTAATCAGCGGCATGAATATTGCCGAAACGCGGGCGCCGCAGGATGGTCACATCAGCTTAAGCTTCGCCGGCCATCCCATCGATTTCCGCGTCGCGGCGCAGCCCACCACGCACGGCGAAAACATCGTGCTGCGTATTCTCGACCGGCTGAAGGGTATCGTCCCGCTCGACAATCTCGGCCTGATAGAGGAAAACCTATCGTTGCTCAAGCTGATGATCGCCCGCCCGGAAGGCATCATCCTCGTCACTGGGCCGACCGGCAGCGGCAAAACCACTACGCTGTACTCGATGTTGAGCTACATCAATACCGAGGCGATCAATATCATGACGCTGGAAGACCCGGTGGAATATCCGATTCCGATGATCCGCCAAACCTCGGTCAACGAAGCCGCCAAACTCGATTTTTCCACCGGCATCCGTTCCATGATGCGGCAAGACCCGGATGTGATTCTGGTCGGCGAGATTCGCGACTCAGACACGGCCACCATGGCTTTCCGCGCCGCCATGACCGGCCACCAAGTGTATTCCACCCTGCATACCAACTCGGCTATCGGCATCATCCCGCGCCTGCAAGACATCGGCGTACTGCCGGACATTATGGCGGGCAACATCATCGGCGTCGTCGCCCAGCGCCTGGCGCGCAAATTGTGCAAATGCAAGCAGGCTTACCAGCCCGAGCCGGTGGAATTGTATATCATGGGTTTGGATGAAACGCACACTGCCCCGCTATATCGCGCCACCGGCTGCGAACTATGCGATTTCCAGGGATACAAGGGACGGATAGCAATCATGGAGATATTAAAAATCGATCCCGACCTCGACGAACTCATCGCCCGCCGCGCCACCCTGCGCGAAGTGAAAAACATGGCAATAGCCAAAGGCTTTTATCAGCTCGCCGACGACGGCATCCGCCGCGTCATTGACGGCAGCACCAGCCTGGACGAGATTTCGCGCATCGTGGACTTGACTGGAAGAATATAACAAAGTGCTGAGTTCCGAGTGCTGAGTGCTGAGTACGTTGAATCGCTTCGCGATGGTTTTTGTTCAGCACTCGGAACTCAGGACTCAGCACTCGGAACTCAGGACTTAAAAAATGACTACCTTTTCCTACAAAGCAGTTGACGATAGCGGCAAGATACAAACCGGTCGGGTTGACGCCGCCAATACCGACGACCTGGAACAGCGCCTGTCGCGCATCGGCCTTTACCTGATCAGCAGCAATGCGGCATCGGAAAAATCCTCTTTACTACCGAAGAGCAAGGTCAGACGGCAAGACTTGATCACCTTTTGCTTTCACATGGAACAGCTCAGCAAGGCCGGCGTTCCCCTGCTGGAAGGGCTATCGGATTTGCGCGACAGCATCGAACACCCGCGCTTCAAGGAAATCGTCGCCGGCCTGATTGAGCAGATCGAAGGCGGAGCGACCTTTTCCACCGCCCTGGAGTCCTATCCCGACGTGTTCGAGCCTATCTTCGTCAGCCTGATCAGCGCCGGTGAGCAAACCGGCCAACTTCCGGAAATTTTCAAGAAACTGACCGACACGCTCAAATGGCAGGACGAACTGGCGGCGCAAACCAAAAAGCTGCTGATGTACCCGGCTTTCGTCGGCACGGTGATCGGTGGCGTGGTGTTTTTTCTGATGATCTACCTGGTGCCGCAACTGGTCGGCTTCATCAAGAACATGGGAGGGGAGTTGCCTTTCCACACCAAAGCGCTGATTGTCGTCTCCGGCATTTTCGTCAATTACTGGTATCTCATCCTGTCGGCGCCGGTTATTCTATTCGTCGGAGTGAAAATTATGCTGCGCAGCAGCGCCAAATTCCGTTTTCGAATGGATGGCTGGAAACTGACTATGTGGCTGATCGGCCCGGTTCTACGCAAAATCATCCTGGCGCGCTTCGCCAGCCTGTTTGCCATGATGTACAGCGCCGGCATCACGATTCTGGACAGCATTAAAATTTCCGAAAGCGTTGCCGGCAACCTGGTCATCGCCGACGGCCTGCACCGCGTCGGCGCGCAGATCGCAGAAGGGCAGGGCTTCACCACCAGTTTTCAGAATGTGGGGCTATTTCCGCCGCTGGTCATCCGCATGTTGCGTGTTGGCGAAACCACCGGCGCGCTGGACACCGCGATGCTCAACGTCAGCTACTTTTACGACCGCGAGGTCAAGGAATCCATTGAGCGCGTACAAGCCATGATCGAACCGATCATGACCGTCACCATGGGATTGATTCTCGGCTGGGTCATGCTGTCCGTGATGGGGCCGATTTACGACACCATCAGCAAGATCAAAACCTAACGCGCCATGTCCGCGAAAAAATTATTATATCTGTCGGACTCGCGCCTCAGCGCATGGCTGTGGCAGAGCGGCAAGCTGACTCATATCGGCGATTTCAATGCCGATCCTGAAGGCTTGGCGGGTTTTGACGACTATCTTGCCAAATCGCCGAACACGCCGATTCACCTCCTCGTGGACCTGATCGAGGAAGATTTCCGCAACGAAACCATTCCCCATCTTCTTGGGAAAAACCGTCAGGCGCTGATAAGCCGCAAGCTGAACCAGCTATTCCGCGCCAACACCTACCGTCACGCCAGCCTGCAAGGTCGGGAAGAGGGCGGCAAGCGCGAGGACAAACTGCTGCTGACCGGCCTGACCCACGAAGAGTTGCTCAAACCTTGGGTGGAATGCATCACCCGCGCCAAGCGACCGCTCGTCGGCGTCTATTCGCTGCCGCTGCTCACCCAGGTGCTGGCGAAAAAACTGGAGCTGTCCGCCCCCCATCAACTGATAATTACCCGGCAGGGTTCCAGCGGCTTGCGACAGAGCTACTTTCAGGAAAACCAGATCAAATTCAGCCGCCTGACCCTGCTATCCGCAGAAGATATGGATTCCATACAAGGAACCGTCAGCCGCGAAGCCTTACGCACCCAGCAATACCTGAACAGCCTGCGCCTGTTGCCGCGCGACCGGCCACTGGATATTGCCGTCTGCGGGGGGCGCCATCTGCTGCAATTGCAAGCGGAATCCATAAGCACGCCGCTCCTGCGCTACCAAATTCTCACCCTGGAGGACATTTTCGGACGCCTCGGCTTTAAGATTTCCAACCTTGATCTTACCAGCGAACAACTATACCTGCATTTACTCGGACGCTTTCCCCCGCCCCAGCATTACGCCCCACCGGCGCAGCTCTGGTACAACCAGTTGCGGCTGGTGCGCACCGGCATTTTCGGCGTCGCAGCCGTGATTATCGCCATCGGCGCTTACGTCACAGGGATAAATTTGAGCGTGGCGTTCGACGACAACAGCCAGAGCGAAAAACTTGCCCGCGAAACCGGAAATTTGAATACGCAATATCAGGCTATCAAGAGCACCTTCCCGCCAACCCCGGCCACCCCGGAAAATATGAAAAGCGCGGTGGAACTGGTAGAAGCGGCAGCCCGCCGGAATGTCGAGCCGGAGCCATTATTGGCCATCGTCAGCCGGGCGCTGGAAGTCTCCCCGACGATTAAGCTCAACCAGATCAAATGGTCGGTCAGCGACAAGCCGGACGAGGAAAACCCGCCGGGGCCGCAACCCCCGCCGACGCAACCGACATCCCCCGCCCCTATGGCAGGAGGAAGCGCTACTCACGCCATTACAGTCGGCATGGGCAAACCTTACCAGGTCGTCGTTCTCGACGGGGAAATCAACCCCACCAACTACCGTAGTGCGCTGGACAGCTTTGAACGCTTCGTCGAAGCGCTGAAAAAAAATCCGTCCTTGCAAGTCACCCTGCTCGACAAACCGATTGACACCAGCTCAACGACCAGCCAGAAAGGCAATGCCGATAGGGAAGGCCCGGAAAAGGCGGTTTTTTCGGTCAAACTGACACTCGTCCCCACGCCATGAAATTCCCCAAGGAAGATTTTCCCCTGATCCGCACCGCGGTCATCTTGTTGGCAATAGTCATCACCCTGAGCATTGTCGGCATTGCCGGAAGCATTTATGCGAAAGACTTAATGCAAAAAAACAAAAATGACAACCAGAGACAACTCGCGGACACCCGCACCAAACTCAATCTGGTGCGCGAGGAAGAGCAGCAAATCCGTCTCTACCATGCAAAATATCTTAAATTGGTGGAAGAAGGCATGTTAGCCAAGGAAGACCGCCTGGCATGGATTGAAAATCTGGGCGCCGTCCATAAAAACCGCAAACTGTTCGGCCTCAATTATCAAATCGAAGCGCAGCAACCGGTGCAAGCCGATGCTGCGCTGCCCCAAGGCAATCTTGCCCTGTATGGCAGCACCATGAAACTCGCTTTTTCCCTGTTGCATGAAGGAGACCTGCTCAACGCACTGAACGATATCAGAAGCGGTAACCGGGGGCTTAGCCTGTTGCGCGAATGCACATTGACCCGCACCGATAAAGATACAGGCATGAGCGTCAGCCCACATCTGAAAGCCGAATGCATACTGGCCTGGCTCTCGCTCAAACCCCAGGCCGACATCATAGAGACGCCGTAAATTTTTTGGTGTAAATTCCCGGGTCGCGGCTTTAGGCCGCGCAAAACCCGATCGTAGGATGTGCCGAGGAACGAGGCGCATCTGTCGCGTGTCGCCACTGTTATCACTTTGGCACGAGCGATGCGCTTCCTTCGTCAGCACATCCTACGACAGGGTAAATTTGTTCTCAGAAATTCATGATGAAAATCAATGATGGAAGAGATTCATGAATCCCAGGAAAACTTAGCGCGACGCTACTCGACTCTGTTTGACTCATGGCGGCAACCCATAAAGACAAAACCTTTTTCACCGCAGAGGACGCGGAGGACGCAGAGGAAACCCCCTCATGCTTTTCCTCTGCGTCCTCTGCGGTGAATCGGTTTTTTCCGTGCCGAGAACAAATTTACCCTGCATCCTACGATAAGGTGAAGACTGGCGGCAGCCAGCCCATGATATAATTATGGCTGATAGCATGAATATAAATAACCAGCTGAAGTCGTTGCAACCGCTACTGCGTGCCGCGTTTTTTGTCGCTTTGGCTTCCTTCTGCGCCCTGTCTTGGGGGGGGCCTCTGGGACGCTTGTTTTTTACCCCCGAGGAACGAGCCAACCTTGATCGCGCCCGTCTGACAGGCGGCAACCCGGAACAGGGGCAGGAACAGGAAAGCACTCCCGACCCGCAACCGGAAAGCCTCACCCTGAACGGCATTGTCAAGCGCAGCAGCGGCAAAATCACCGTTTGGGTCAATCATGCGGCACAACATGAAACCGATTTCCCGTCCGGCACAAAGGCGCAGGTCGGCAAGTCAAAGCAAGCGGATTTTCCGGTGCTGGTGCAAAAAACCGGGAAAACAGTAACGCTTAAAGTCGGGCAAACGCTGAATATCGACAGCGGGGAAATTCAAGAAGCTTATCTGGCGCCCGCCGCTACGGCACAGCCACCGACGCCGCCGACTGCGGCAGAGAAGGGCGCAACGCCGACAAATGAGACAGGGAAGTTCAACGGGGGTTAGGAAAGCGTTCCCACAGGAGCACTCATTGTTATACCCAAGTGTCAGGGCAGAGGCGAGCGCAGGTTTGCTCCCTTCTCCCGCAGGCGGGAGAAGGGCCGGGGATGAGGGCGTTTGCGTACAGGCAAACCATTGACTATGCGCAAACGCCCTCACTCCAACCCCCGCCTACGGGGAGAGCGAAGCGAGGGGGGGCGGAGCCGGCTTTTGGGCGCTTGTGTGTAACGATGAGCAGGAGCATGGGAAGGTGGTCAGCACTTTCCCTGCGTTAATTAGCATGTCGATTTTTCACTAAGCAAGCGTCAAATTTGCTAAAGTAGCATTATGCATAGCAACCTTTCATTACCCAACCACAAACTCAAAGGCTCGGCGCTGGTCATGATATTGATCATGCTGGGGATTTTTGCCACGCTACTGGTCAGCGCGCTGAAAAGCAACCCGCAAATCGAGCGCGACAAGATTTCAACCGACGTGATGGCCAAGGCGAAAGAAGCTTTGATCGGCTATGCAGCGACTTATCGCGATACGCACGCGGGCAATGTGTTCGGTTATTTACCCTGCCCCGATATGGGAAGAAACCCAGCAGGTTCAGAAGGCTTGGAGGACAGTGCCGGCTGTATCGACGCGGGCAACAAAGATAAAAATGTGATTGGCCGCTTGCCGTGGCGCACTTTAGGGTTGCCGCCATTGCGCGATAGCAACGGTGATTGTTTGTGGTATGCGGTTTCCGGCAATTTCAAGAGCAATACGCCAACGGACTTGATGAGTTGGGACACCAACGGACAGTTCGAGATATTCTCCTCAGATGGCGTCGGTAAAATTGCCGGCGCTTCCGCCACCAACCGTGCCGTCGCCATTATATTCTCCCCCGGCAGAGCGCTTGGCAGCCAAAGCCGTGCGCCCGATGCCGGCATCAACGCCCCGGAGTGCGGCGGCAACATGGATGCCGCCAACTATCTCGATTCGGCAACAATTGGCGGAACAACCTTTTCCAACTACTTTGCCAACGATTCAACATCGTTCAATGCAGCGAAGCATGTCATTGACACTGCTGCAAACTTGGTCAAGCAATTTATTTCCGGCGATGCCAAGGATGCTAGCGGCAATACCATCATCAATGACCGTCTCCTGTTTATTACTCCCACCGACATTTTTGCCAACAAAGTTGAAAAGCGTTCTGATTTTCAGCCTCTGCTGGTTGATCCCGCTACCGGTATGTTGATGCGTACTGCGGAATGTATTGCCAACTATGGATTGACCGTCCAATCTGCGACCAAACGCTTGCCTTGGGCTGTGCCGTTAAACATGGATGCCAGTGGCGCCGAAAAATATGGTGCCAGGTCCAACTATACCGCCACCAATGCTATCTTGACAGGGCGCACCCCCTACAATGCGGACGCACTCTCTTTAGCCTGGTTCAGCACTGTGAACTGTCCAACCTTTCTTCCCAGCGACGTCAACTGGTGGAACAACCACAAGGATCAAATCTTCTACGCCGTGGCTAATGCCTACAAACCAGGTGCGGGCGTTGCCGACTGTGCTATGGCTGCAAATTGTCTAACCGTGGACGGCAACGGCCGCTATGCTGCGGTAGTCATTTTTTCCGGGAAAAAATTAGCTGGACAAAACCGCAATACAAATACCGATTACACCAGCACCGATAAGGCCACGCTGTCAAATTATCTGGAAGGTAACAACATTGCTGCCATGGCGGCAGCCGGAAACGGCGACTTTGCCAAGGGTAGCAACGATACGCTGGTATGCATTAAGTGTGATTTGACTCTCGATGTCGGCTGCAACACCCCAGGACTTCCCACTTGCGCAGGAAACCCTTGGAACTTCGAATATGCCACGCAATGGGCGGGCGTCCCCCCACTTGATGCCGCCAACGTCGCGGTTGGCGGCACCAGCAATACCAACGGCACATCCGGGGATGACAACGTTTCCATCACCGGAGACCTATCTGTCTGGGTCAATCTTGGAAGCGGTAACGATGAACTTCTGGTCACCGGCAATTTCACGGGGGGCGGTGCTTTCGGGGCGGGCGATGATAAAGTCAAAATCGTAGGCAACGTAACGAACGCCATTGATCTGGGAGCGGGAGATGACTATCTGGATATCGGCGGCAATTCCCAGGGCTATATCGATGCCGGCGCGGGGGATGACAAGATACTCATCGGCGGCAATGCAACCGCAAGCATCGCCCTCGGCTCCGGGAATGATGAACTCCATATAAAAGGCTCTGCCTCCAACAGTATTGACGCCGGCAATGGCGACAACAAAATAAGAATCGACGGCGGCATAAGCGCCAACATCCAAGTAGGAAGCGGGGATGACTACGTGCTGGTTTTCGGCGATGCTGCGACCATGGACGCAGGCGCAGGCAATGACGTCATCCTGATAGGCGGCAATGCAACCGCTTGGCTGGATTTGGGTGCGGGAAACGACTATCTGGAGATACTGGGCAACAGCGCCGGCCTGAATGCCGGCAACGGCAACGATATTATCAAAATAAAGGGATCGGCCACCAACACCATTGATCTCGGTGCGGGAGACGACATTCTGGTGGTTGGCGGCACAATTACCTGGATTGGCGGAGGTGGCGGCAACGACAAGCTCTATCTGAAAAACGAGATCGCTGCCAATTGCTCCAGCTTGCTAAGCAAAATTGCCGGCGATGTCGAAAATGTCAAGGTGTCCGACGGTATGTGCCGAGGCAGCACTTTTACCGTGCCTTGAGCAAGCGCACTCATGGCTACAATATCGACCTCAATGACTACCCTGGTAGGGTGGATAAGCGAAGCGCATCCACCTGAACATTCCGGGACACCGTTCGGTGGATGCGCTTCGCTTATCCACCCTACATCCTGTTGGCTTCCGGCTTGTTCTGCTTAGGATAACGGGCATTGACCGCATAGGCACAAGGATGTACGTATCCCACTTGGCTTAATAAACTGGAAAACCGACGGGATTTGCTCATTGACGAGCCAATGGAAAGAAAAACCGTGCCATGAACCTTGCCGCACAAGAATGCCTCATCCCTATTAAGGAATATCTGGAAGGCGAGCAACGTAGCGAAATCCGCCACGAATACCTCGCTGGGCAGGTCGAGCTAATAGCTGGGGCAGGGGAGAAACACAACCGTATCGCCGGAAACCTATTCTTTCACCTGCGCGCCGCCGCTCGCGGCAAGGAATGTGGCGTTTTCATCAGCGACATGAAAGTGCGCGTGGAACAGAACGATGCCTTTTATTACCCTGATGTCATGGTGACCTGCGATCCGCAAGACACGGAACCGCTCCATAAGCATACGCCCTGCCTCATCGTCGAAGTCCTCTCCCCCGCTACCGAAGCCATCGACCGGCGCGAGAAAATGACCGCCTACCGCACGTTGCCATCCCTGCGCTATTACCTGTTGGTGGCGCAGGACAAGCGCCAAATCGAATTTTTTACGCGCGCATCGGATAATCGCTGGCATAGCGCCATCATCGAAAATACCGGTGTACTGGAAATTCTTTGCGATGGTTTCAAGGCAATTTTCTCGCTGGATGACATTTATGAAGACGTGCGCCTGTAATCGCCCTATTTTGGAGGCTTCATGAACCTTGCCGCGCAAGAATACCTCATCCCTATCCAGGAATATCTGGATGGGGAGCAAAAAAGCGACATTCGCCACGAATACCTCGCT
>JBAYVP010000081.1:0-16804 GCA_041674485.1 Sulfuricellaceae bacterium | reverse complement strand
GTTTTCCGGGCGCATGGCGGCGTTGCAACTTCTCAGAATGGAACAACCATTCTTCGTCGTTGCGCCTTGCCCTGCACCCGGAAAACCGCACACTCCAGCCCGTTCAACGGAGGTTTCTAGGATGATGGATTTGCTGTTTTTTCTGTCGCTGGGCGCGCTCGGGTGGTTCTGGCTCGATAGCCTGCGCGCCCTTGAAATCGCCCGGAACGCGGGAAAGCTGGCCTGCAACCGCGCGGGAGTGCAGTTTCTCGACGACACCGTCGCCGGCATCGCGCTTGCGCTGGGACGCGACGAGCAGGGACGCAGAGTGCTGCGCCGCAGTTACCGTTTCGAATTCAGCGACACCGGCGACAACCGCCTCGAAGGGCGGCTGACCCTGCTGGGCGCCAGGGTCGAATCGATTGCGATGGAGCCTTATCGCTTTTCTCAATGAACGCCATCGTGCTGGTATCGTCTGGGAGCATAGGATAGAATCGCAGCCCACAATCCAATTTGAGGGAATCCCGGCATGAAGGCGCGCATTAAGTGGGTAGAGGAAAAGAGTTTTCTTGGCACGACCGAGAGCGGCCATGCGGTGCTGATGGATGGACCGCCGGAAGCGGGCGGGCGCAATCTTGGGCCGCGCCCAATGGAAATGCTGCTGCTGGGCGCCGGCGGCTGCACCGCTTTCGATGTGGTGCTTATCCTGACAAAAGGGCGGCACGCAGTCAGCGGCTGCGAAGTCGAGATAGAAGCGGAACGCGCCGCCACCGACCCCAAAGTTTTCACCAAGATACATTTGCATTTTGTGGTCAGCGGCAAAAACCTCAAGGCCGAGGCCGTCGAGCGGGCGCTCACGCTATCCGCCGAAAAATTCTGTTCCGCCACCATCATGCTGGGGAAAACCGCAACCGTCACCCACGATTTCGAGTTGATTGAAGTTTAGCCCATCTTTGTCATACAAAAACGGCATATTCGCCGTTTTTCCCTATCGGTTTTATCGTAACACATTGATTTTCATATTATGATATTTTTTATTTCGGGATTTTTCCATTTGTAGTGCCATAATATATAACCATTCAATGAAAATATACTTGATTTTCTGCTAATATTGTGGGCGTTTTTGTTCGTCAAATCCGAGCTGTTCATCACGATGCCGGCTTATCCGTTTGTGCAGTTTCTGCGGGTGAGACTGAAGGCCGTGTTGGCTAGGCTTGAGAGCCGTTCTGAAAGCTCGGCGCCGGATGACTCCGTCATTTCAAATACGGGAGGATCGAATCTTGAACATCCGCAATAGCCCTGCCACCGAATCTGGCAGGATAAATATCTACAAGGAGATCGAAATAGACCGCATAAGCTGAATGGCAAAAATGCTCATTTAAGCGAAAATAACGTAAATGTAGTGCCACTCCAACTTTTTTGATGTGTAACACATTGATATGGATAAATATTTTTTATGCATGACAAACATGGGTTAGGAATCAGCCGGTTTTTTGGATTTTCTCAACGCGTCCCCTTCACAAATACTTCAATGGATCGATCTGCCATTTTTTCGGGTCTTCGTAGCCGGTGATGCGGTCGCCGCCGCTTTTGCCGTGCGGGTTGGATAGATCGATGTTGCGCGGCTGGATGGAGATGTTGCGCAGGCTGTCGTACATGACGCGGATTTTCGGGGTCAACAGGTTTTTTTCGTGCTGTTCGTAGATGATGCCGAGCAGCCCGCTTTCCAGTTTGACCAATGTGCCTACCGGGTAAATGCCCACCGAGCGCACGAAGGAATGCACCAATTTTTCGCTGAAGTGGAACTTGCTCCACTCCACCAACTTGCGTAGCGCCACCGATGTTTCCATGCCCTTGTGGTAGCAGCGGTCGGCGGTGATGGCGTCGTAGACGTCGACTATCGCCGCCATCTGGCCGTACAGGGAGATGGCATCGCTTTTCAGCCCGAGCGGATAGCCGCTGCCGTCGAAACGTTCGTGGTGCTGCGCTGCCACGGCTATGCCGATCGGCGTCATGCCCGGCGTCTCCTCCAGCAGGATGCGGCTGTGGACGACATGGCTTTTCATGATTTTGAACTCATCGTCAGTGAGTTTTCCCGGTTTGTTGAGCACCGCGTCCGGCACTTTCATTTTGCCGACATCGTGCAACAGCGCGCCGACGCCGATAGCCTGTATGGTTTCGCGGTCGAGTTCCAGCGCGCGCGCGAAAGACACCAGCAGGGTGCAAACGCTGACGCTGTGGCGGAAGGTGTAATCGTCCTTGCCGCGCAGGCGGGTGAGGCTTAGCATCGCGTCCTTGTTGCGGAAGATCGAGTTGGTCATTTGCTCGACCACCAACGCGGCTTGCGCGGTTTCGATCTGCTTGCCGAGGCGTATGTCCTGCATCAGGCCGGTGATGATCTTGTTTGCCGCATTGTAGGCGACCTTGGCCTTGGCCATTTCCTCCGCCACCGCAATGTGGGTTATCGGTTCCGCCTGGCGGGTGGCGATTTCGACCAGTTTGGCGTCGAGTTGCTCCTTGACCTCCTGCACGGTCTGGGCATCCGCCACGTCCAACCCCTTGGCGGTGTCGATGTAAACCATGTGCATGCCGTGTGCTTTGATGGTGTTGATTTGATCCGTCGAGGTGATCTTGAACTGATTGAGCGCAAACGGATGTTCCATCCAGCCGCAATTGAGGTCGTGGATGTACATGCCGGGCTTGAGTTGTGCGACGCTGACGTTTTTTATCATTGCAGGTGGCTCATGGTGCGGTCGCCAGCCGCAGTTGACATGGCGTGATTATGCGCGGGAAAAAGAGCACACGAATCCACTCTTTTCCAGCATCGCCGGAAGGGGCATGGCGATTAACCCCAGAGTCATTTTACCGCGAAAAACGCCAAAACATTATAAATGTCCGGCACAAGCCATCCGGCTATCTTTCCGACGCATTGGTTTTCAATATATTGCGTTGATTTATTTCGTGAATTTCGTATTTTTCGTGGACAAGAAAAGGTTTTGAGGTTATTGTGGCGCCGTTGTACGCATCCCGATTGATTTACGGATTGAAGCATCTTGAAAAACGCTGTCGTATTGCTTTCCGGCGGACTGGATTCCGCCACCACCCTGGCTATCGCCAATAGCGAGGGCTATGCCTGCCACTGCCTGAGCCTGGATTACGGCCAGCGTCACCGGGCGGAGCTGCGCGCTGCGGAGCGCATCGCCGCCTTGCTCGGCGCGCCTGGCTGGCGCGTGGTGCGGCTCGATTTAACGGTGTTCGGCGGCTCGGCGCTGACCGATGCCGCGATAGCGGTTCCCACCCAGCCGGGCGTCGGCATTCCGGTCACTTACGTGCCGGCGCGCAACACCATCATGCTGTCATTGGCGCTGGCCTGGGCTGAAGTGCTGGGCAGCGGCGATATCTTTATCGGGGCGAACGCGGTGGATTATTCCGGCTATCCCGACTGCCGCCCGGAATACCTGACGGCCTTCGAAACCATGGCCAACCTCGCCACCAAGGCCGCCGTTGAAGGCCGGCGCATTCGCATCCATGCCCCGCTGGTGGCGCTGCCCAAAGCCGACATCGTGCGGCGCGGCGCGGAATTGGGCGTGGATTTCAGCCTGACGGTGTCCTGCTACCAGGCCGACGAGGAAGGCCGCGCGTGTGGCGTCTGCGATTCGTGCCGCCTGCGCCGCGCGGGCTTTGAACAGGCGGGTATCGCGGATACAACGCGCTACCGCTGAAAGTGGGGTGAGGGGGTGAGGGGTGAGGGGTGAGGGGTGAGGAGTGAGGAGTGAGGGTCAAATTTTCCCGTTCATGGTTCGACAAGCTCACCATGAACGGGAAAATTTGACCCTGTCCGTAAATTTGCGAATATTCAAAAACCAGTAATGATAAATTTTGACGGCCTAGGATGATTCTCTACGACTGCTGAATATCTTGTCAATCGGATCGTCCTATGCGCCGTTTTGCGGCGCTTTCCTGGCGCGCAGTTTTCGTGCGATCCACATCGCGTAGCCGGACAAGCTATATAGCACGAACAGCCCGAACAGCACCTGCGGCGGGTCGAGCGAAACCAGGATAAAGGCCAGCACCAGCAGCAGCAATACGATGAACGGCACGCTACGGCGCAGGTTGATTTCCTTGCCGCTGTAGTAGGGCAGGTTGCTGACCATGGTGAGGCCGGCGAATAGCGTCACCGACCACGCCAGCCAGCGCACGTCGCCCCCTTTGACCTGATAGTCGTGCATCACCCATACCAGCCCGGCGATCAGTGCGGCTGCGGCTGGGCTGGGCAGTCCCTGGAAGTAGCGCTTGTCGGCCACTTCCAGTTGGGTGTTGAAGCGCGCCAAGCGCAATGCGGTGCCGGCGCAATAGACGAAGGCGGCGATCCAGCCGAGCTTGCCCATGCCTTTCAGCGCCCACACGTACACCACCAGCGCCGGGGCGACGCCGAACGAAACCATGTCGGAAAGGGAATCGTATTCCGCGCCGAACGCGCTTTGGGTGCGCGTCATGCGCGCCACGCGCCCATCCAGGCCGTCCATCACCATTGCCACGAATATCGCCACCGCCGACTGGTCGTAGTTGCCGTTCATCGCCTGGACGATGGCGTAGAAACCGGCGAACAGCGCCGCCGTGGTGAACAGGTTGGGCAGCAGGTAAATGCCGCGCCGGCGGATATTGGGGTCAAGTAGCGGTTTGCGGTCGTAAGGGGCGGGCATGTCGGAAACTCAGGCCAACTCGGCCAACACCGTTTCACCGGCGCGCACGCGGTCGCCCAGGCTAACGCGGACGCCGGCGTTAAGCGGAAGATACACGTCCACCCGCGAGCCGAAGCGGATAAAACCGTAGCGTTGGCCGGGATGGAGCGCGTCGCCCGTTTTCACGTAACACAGTATCCGCCGGGCGATCAGCCCGGCCACCTGGACGCAGGACAATTCCTGACCGTCCGCGGTTTTCAGCAGCACCGCGTTGCGCTCGTTCTCGTGTGACGCCTTGTCGAGATCGGCGTTGACGAATTTGCCGGGAAAATACTGTACGCCGGTGACGACGCCATTGACCGGGCTGCGGTTGGAATGGACGTTGAACACGTTCATGAACACGCTGACCTTGAGCGCCTCGCGGTTCAGATAAGTGTCCAGAGTGCGCTCCACCGCGACAATGCGCCCGTCCGCCGGCGCAATCACCAGTTTGTCGCCGTGCGGCGCCTGGCGCGCGGGATCGCGGAAAAATTGCAGCACGAACAGGCTGACGAGCCACAGCGGCAACGCCCACAGCCAGCCGCCGAACAGCGTCGCCAGCAGGGAAGCCACAACGGCGGCAGCCAAAAAAGGCCAGCCCTCGCGGGCGATAATGGGATGGGGATAGTTCATTGATAAGTGAGGGGTTAGGAGTGAGGAGTGAGGAGTGGGTGGTGTGGTTTTTACTCCTCACTCTTAACTCTTCACTCCTCACTTCCATTACGTTCTTGGTAAGTGAGGGGTTAGGAGTGAGGAGTGAGGAGTAGGTGGTGTGGTTTTTACTCCTCACTCCTCACTCCTTTCTCCTCACTCAGTTTTTAGTCTGATCGACCAGCTTGTTCTTGCCGATCCATGGCATCATTTCGCGCAGCTTGCCGCCGACCACTTCGATGGGGTGCTCGGCGTTGAGGCGGCGGCGGGCGGTCATTTCGGGGTAGTTGGTCATGCCTTCCAGGATGAAGCGCTTGGCGTATTCGCCGTTCTGGATGTTGTGCAGCGCTTCCTTCATCGCTTTGCGCGATTCGTCGTTGATTACTTTGGGTCCGGTGACGTATTCGCCATATTCCGCGTTGTTGGAAATGGAATAATTCATGTTGGCGATGCCGCCTTCGTACATCAGATCGACGATCAACTTGAGTTCGTGCAGGCACTCGAAGTAGGCCATTTCCGGCGCGTAACCGGCATTCGTCAGGGTTTCGAAACCGGCTTTCACCAGCTCCACGCAGCCGCCGCACAGCACCGCCTGTTCGCCGAACAGGTCGGTCTCGGTTTCCTCGCGGAAGTTGGTCTCGATCACGCCGCCCTTGGTGCCGCCGTTCGCGGCTGCGTAGGAAAGCGCGACATCCTTGGCTTTCTTGGAGGCGTCCTGATGCACCGCGATTAGCGTCGGCACGCCGCCGCCTTTGAGGTATTCGGAGCGCACGGTATGCCCCGGGCCTTTGGGCGCAACCATCACCACATCGAGATCGGCGCGCGGGGTGATCTGGCCGTAGTGGACGTTGAAACCATGGGCGAACGCCAGCGTGGCGCCCTTCTTGATGTTGGGTTCGATCTCATTGCGGTACACGCCGGGCTGCTGCTCGTCCGGCACCAGCAACATGACCAGATCGGCGTCTTTCACTGCTTTGCCGACTTCTTCCACTTCCATGCCGGCATTCTCGGCCTTCTCCCAGGAAGCACCGCCACGGCGTAAGCCAATCGTGACCTTGACGCCGGAATCCTTCAGATTGTTGGCGTGGGCATGACCTTGCGAACCATAGCCGACGATGGTGACTTTTTTGCCCTTGATGATGGACAGATCGGCGTCCTTGTCGTAATAGACTTTCATGTTTTTCCTTTACATTTCAAAAAGTGAGAGATGAAACGATAGGGGTAAGGCGTGAGGGGTGAGGCGAAAAACCACTTCCCTCACGCCTCACCCCTTCCCCCTCACGCCTTCAGTATTCTTTCGCCGCGTCCGATGCCGGAAGCGCCGGTGCGCACCGTTTCGAGGATGGCGCTTTTATCCAGCGCGCCGAGAAAGGCGTCCAGCTTTGTGCCTGCGCCGGTCAGCTCGATGGTGTAGGTCTTGTCGGTGACATCAATGATGCGCCCGCCGAAAATATCCGACATGCGCTTCATTTCCTCGCGCCATTCGCCTTCGGCGCGCACCTTGACCAACATCAGCTCGCGTTCGAGATGGCTGCCCTCGGACAGATCCACCACCTTGACCACGTCGATTAGCTTATTGAGCTGTTTGGTGATTTGCTCAATCACATCGTCCGAGCCGCGCGTGACCAGGGTCATGCGCGACAAAGTGGCATCCTCGGTGGGCGCCACGGTGAGTGACTCGATATTGTAGGCGCGCGCCGAAAACAGCCCGGCAACACGGGACAACGCGCCCGACTCGTTTTCCATCAACAGAGAAATAATGTGTCTCATGATGATTACACCAAAATCATTTCATTAAGCCCCTTGCCGGCGGGGATCATGGGGAATACATTCTCAGTCTGGTCGGTGATGAAATTCATGAACACCAACCGCTCCTTCAGCGCCGGACCGAAACCTTCCTGCAATGCGCCCTCGACATCGCCGGGCTTCTCGATCGTCATCCCGATATGGCCGTAGGCTTCCGCCAGCTTGACGAAATCCGGCAGCGCTTCCATATAAGATTGGGAATAGCGCTCGCCGTAAAAAAACTCCTGCCACTGGCGAACCATACCAAGATAGCGGTTATTGAGCAGCACGATCTTGAGCGGCAGGTTGTGCTGCTTGCAGGTGGATAGCTCCTGGATATTCATCTGGATGCTGCCCTCGCCGGTCACGCACGCCACTGCGGCATGGGGAAAAGCAAGCTGCGCGCCCATCGCCGCCGGCATCCCGAAACCCATGGTGCCCAAGCCCCCGGAATTGATCCAGCGGCGCGGCTTGTCGAACTTGTAGTATTGCGCCGCCCACATCTGGTGCTGGCCGACATCGGAACACACAATGGCATCGCCCTTGGTGACCTCGAACATTTTCTCGATCACATACTGCGGCTTGATTAGAACGCTGTCGTGGTCGTACTTGAGCGGATTCTCGGCGCGCCACAACCCGATCTGCGTCCACCAGGTCTTGTGCGCTGCCGGATCGGGGCGTTCCTTGCTGGCCTTGATCAATTTGACCATTTCCGCCAGCACTTCCTTGACGTTGCCAACTATCGGCACATCCACCTTGACCCGCTTGGCAATCGAAGCCGGGTCGATGTCGATATGGATGATCTTGCGTCCCTTATGCTCAAAATGATCGGGGTTGCCAATAACCCGGTCGTCGAAGCGCGCGCCTACGGCCAGCAGCACGTCGGAGTGCTGCATTGCCATATTGGCCTCATACGTGCCGTGCATCCCCAACATGCCGAGGAACTGCGGGTCGCTGGCCGGATAAGCGCCCAACCCCATCAATGTACTGGTGCAGGGAAATCCGAGCAGGCGCGTGAGCTGCGTCAACTCCGCCGACGCATCGCTTTGCACCGCGCCGCCGCCGGTGTAGATCATCGGGCGCTTGGCTTCCAGCAGCATCTGCACCGCCCGCTTGATCTGGCCGGGATGCCCCTTGATCGTGGGGTTGTAGGAGCGCAGCTTAACGGTCGAAGGATAATCGAATTCCGCCTTAAGCTGCGTCACATCCTTGGGAATATCCACCACCACCGGGCCGGGACGCCCTGTCGCGGCGATATAGAACGCCTTCTTGAGGGTGACTGCGACATCCTTGGCCTCCTTCACCAGGAAATTGTGCTTAACGCAAGGGCGGGTAATACCCACCATATCCACTTCCTGAAAGGCATCCATGCCGATGGCCGGCGTCGGCACCTGCCCGGAAATCACCACCAGCGGGATCGAATCCATATAAGCCGTGGCAATGCCGGTCACCGCATTGGTCGCCCCCGGCCCGGAAGTCACCAGCGCCACGCCGACACGCCCGGAAGCGCGCGCATAACCGTCGGCGGCATGCACCGCCGCCTGCTCGTGGCGCACCAGCACATGCTTGAACTTGTTCTGCTTGTAAATTTCATCGTAAATGTTCAGCACCGCGCCGCCAGGGTAACCGAAGACGAAATCCACGCCTTCTTCCGCCAAGCAACGCACCATGATTTCAGCACCGGTTAATTCCATAAGACGCCCTGTTGCAGAATATTTTCGGAAAAGGTTTGAACAGTAATGGTTGGAGCCGTTTTGGTCAAGGGAAAAGCCACAGGGTAAATTTGTTCTCAGAAAAAATGTAGGGTGGATAAGCGCAGCGCATCCACCTTTCTTGCACTGGCACGGTGGATGCGCTGCGCTTATCCACCCTACGACTGCGACTTTCATGATCGTTGAACATCATTGATTTTAATCATGAATTTGCGAGAACAAAATTACCCTGGGAAAAGCCACCCTGGCTTTGAATTTCGAATGTGCATTCCTTTATAGGCTTCAATAATAACAGCACATAATCCACAGTTAAATCAAAAACGAATTTTATTCGGAATCCCAAATTCACCTTGGTGAATGATGATCCTGGAAAGCTCAGTTGAGCGGGAAGTTTCGCGGTTTCTTGCCTGGAAATTTACTCGAATGTCAACACCAAGCGTTTTCCCAAAGCAGCCGCCGCCCGTTCAAGTTGTTTGAGCGTGGGTGAGTGGCGCGGGTTTTCCAGGCGTTGAGCAGCCGGCCAACTTGTCCCCAGAGCGCGGGCAAGCTCCGCCAGCGAGCGGGCGCCGCGTGCCTGATGTATCAGCAGGGCGGCTTGCGTGGCGGCATCGGGTTCGATAATGCGCGCATTTCCATCCGGCGGGCTGGCTTCCGGGATGGCGTCGCCTGCCTCAAGCCGCACCGCCAGACACAATGACAACACCTCCGCAGCATTGAAACATGCCTCATCCTCCGTATCGCCCTCGGTAATGGCCTCGGGGAGGTCCGGGAACGTAATCGTATAACCGCCGTCGGGTTGCGGGTCGAACAGGGCGGGATAATTGATTTTGTTCATTTCATCTTTACTCCGCTTTGCCTCTGGATGGATGCCAATGTGCCGGGTTTGATGTCCTTCGCACCATGCATCGGCACCGTAACACGCAGCTTCTCCTTTTCCAAGATATAGTGGCTGCCGCTGGTGCGAATCAAGCGCCATCCAGCCGTCTCCAGTTTGCTTATGACTTGTTTGCCGTTCATGTCAGCCGGGTAGGGGGGGCACGCTTTCGCATGTCGCCACCAGGATTCGCGAACGATGCGCTTCCTGTCGGAAGCAACATCTTGCGGCATTCAAAGGATACAAGTAAATTCACGTGATGATCGCGCAGGATTTTTGATTGATACGCCAACAACGTCATACATCTCGACTTTGGGCTATTTGTTTTCTCCACTCGTCTAAAAATCCCCCGGCAGTATCAGTCTTGACACCATTTTGATGAAGCAACTGAATCGTGCGCTCCACATAATGAATGGCTTCAGCGATCTTATCGTTATCGAGCGATGTGATTGGATATACGTTTTGTACGCCAGGCACATCATCGTATTTGACAAGCTGCCAAAATGTGACGCCATAGATGCCCTGCACAATGCAAAACTTCGCAAATTCAACAAGATGCATGTAGTTTTCATTGTAAACGCCGCAGCTTATATTAATAGCCGGTAAGCGCAGTCGCTTCGCTTTTGCCGCCGCGCGTATCTTGTGAATGTTATCTAAAACATTCGAAAGCTTTACGCGCCGCCTTAGATTGCGGAGCAAATCAGCATCAACCGTGTCAAGGCTTATGCAAACAATACGAAAACCAGCCAGACACGAAGCTTCCTCATCACTAAGCGGCCTTGCCAGATTGGTGATAATGCTGGGGCGAAATCCAAGATCAACGATCGCTTTGCACAGATGCAGCCAATCACGGTGAAATGTCGTTTCACCATGACCATTCAACACAATGTCCAAATCGCGCGACTGTAAGCTCACGAGAGCGACAATTTCGTCAAATGTGGTTTTCGCCATTTCGGCAGCGGAATATCCTGGTTGGCTTACGGCGCAATAAACGCAACGCAAATTGCATTTCGTGGTTACTTCCACGCGGAGTTCGCGTAGAGGATGCGCCATCATTTCAGTTGCACCGGTAGCCGGAGCGCACTCTTTTTGAACGGTTGCCTGAAATTCATTGAGAGACACGAAAGGGCGAATATGACACCGCCGACAAGCCTCGGACAACCAACCCGTGAGCAATTGCCTGCGAAGCAATTGAAACGCTTCCCCGTTGCGCAAATCTCCCAGCGAAAGACCGTTCGGCGTCCACTCTGCAATTGTTGGTATATTGCAGCATGGCTTAACGCCGTGGGTCGGCGTAATTTCAAGATAGCGCCACGGATCCAAACAGTTGCGGGTGACGCTCGGCGCTGCGGCAAAGGCTCCGCCAGGCAGCCTCCCCTCACCGCCTCCGTGTTGAACGTAATGTTGCCAACCGCTGGTAAATTGCTTCGATGCTATCGCCTGGGCAACATCCGGGTAGCGTGCCAGATAGTCGGAGTCGTCCCAAGCGTCCGGGATCAACATATCGTCATTCTTGTTGAAACAATCATCAATCAGTTCCCAGTTTTCCCAAACGAATTTCTCCTGGAACGTAATACGATGGGTGACGGCCAATTTTTCGTGGATCGAGTTCATTCTGGCGATAGCATCAGGAATGACATCTTCGTGAAATTGGACTTGAATATTTTTGATTCTACGTATGAGGCCCGTTTCTATCAGATGCTCCAACAGCTCGTATTCACCGCCTTCGATATTTATCTTTGCCAAATCGACGACGGCATTACCCAATTCAGCGTTAAACCAGTCCAATGCCCTGATCAATTTGGCGTCAATCGTTTTAGCATCTTGCGATCTATCCAGAAACGTTGATGAACCTTCTGCAACCAGAAAGAGTTTTTCCTGTCTAGTGCTGCCGGCCAAACCAAAAGAATGGACAATAATTTTCTCATTGCAGCGGCTATCCGCTTGAATATATTCACACCATTCCGGGTTTAATTCAAAAACATGACAGGTGGCGCCATACTGTGAATTCATCCGAAAGGAGAAGTCACCATTAAATCCGCCGAGGTCTAGAATCACGGAATCCGTCCCCAAGCAACTGTAATTCGTTCTCAGCCGTTCGTCACTGTCTTCCGCTTGCCACCGCCGGACTCGTTCGGCATGCACTTGCGGATCGTAATCCGCATTCGGATAGGAAACTTCAGTCATAACATTCGCCTCATATGCATAGCTAACCGGGATAGCGTTAATTTTAACATGCCGAACCGCTACCCGAAAAAATTGTCGTCAATTGTTTCAATATGTTATTGAAGCGGACATATGGAGGCAGAGAGGGTGGGCAGAAGCAACCCAACCAAATAAGAAACTGTCCGTTAATTATCTCCCGATTCATGCCTGCATCGCGGCTCCCTCCCCGGAAAGCGGGAGGGGCGGGGTGGCAGGGTAAATTTGTTCTCAGAAATTCATGATGAAAATCAATGATGGAAAACATTCATGAATCCCAGGCAAACTGAGCCGCAACGCTGCTTAACTCATGACGGCAATCCATAAAGACAAAACCTTTTTCACCGCAGAGGACGCGGAGGAAAACCCTCATGCTCTTCCTCTGCGTCCTCCGCGGTGAATCGGTTTTTTCCGTGCGGAGAACAAATTTACCCTGCCACCCCGCCCCTCCCGCTTTCCGGGGAGGGAGCGCCAATGCTAGCCCATGTTTGTCATGCCAAAAAAAACATGGCTCATATTGGGTTTTGAGGACATATTTCGGGTTGCGGCAAAGGCTGTTTTAGCCTTGGTGATAAAGCGCATTCTCGACACCTTGTATTTTGCACATGCCAATAAACATTACAATATACATTGCTTTTAATCCGTTCACCCTTCGGCTGGGCTTCAGGGCGAACGGATTTTTCCTAACTTAAATGGCCGTGACGCGGTGCGTGGGGACGAGGCAAGCCCGACAAGTTCAGGTTCACGCCATTCCCGAATTTCCTTCCACCCCGATCAACTTGGGTAAATTCAACTGGCGCGGGCTGATGGTTTTTTTGTCGCGCAGGTAGCTTGCGACCACGTCCCAGATCGGCTCTCCACTCGCGCCTTCGGCCACCGGCGCCCAGCCGGCGACTTTGTAGGTCTTGTTGGGGGATAACGGCTCGCCTTTGAGCGTCATGTTGCGGATGCGGCTGCCGGCGGTTTGGGTGAGGTCGCAGGTGTATTGGATGCCGCCCACGCGCACCATGTCGCCGCCCTGTTGCTTGTAGGGGTCGGGGTTGAACAGGTTGTCGCACACGTCTTCCATGATGTCTTTGATCATCGTGCCGCGCATTTCGGTGAGTGTGGTATGGGGGTAGGTGATCGCGGTTTGGTCGAGCACGTGCTCCATGGTGATGGTGTCGCCCGGCAGGAGCGAAGTGCCCCAGCGAAAACCGGGGGAGAAGGCGGCGTCCGCGCCTTTGACTTCCATCAGCGCGTCGAGGATGAGCTGGTCGAAGGTGCCGTTGAAATTGCCGCGCCGGTATAGCAACCCTTCGCTGACGGCGAGTTTTTCGTTAAGTTTGGCGAGATGGGGGGCGCGCACTTTGTCGATCAGTGCGGCCATCTCCCGGTCCACCGACAGCAAGTTGGAAAATACCGGCAGCAGCTTGTAGCGGAAATCCGCCACCTTGCCGTTTTTCACCGAAAAATCCAGCACGCCGAGGAATTTTCCGTTGGAGCCGGCATTGGTGACCAGCGTCTTGCCGCCGGGGTTTTGCACGATGCTGGGCGCAGGAATGCCGTCGTGGGTGTGGCCGCCCATGATCGCGTCGATGCCGCTGATGCGCCCGGCCATTTTCAAATCCACATCCATGCCGTTGTGCGACAGCACGATCACCACTTGGGCGCCTTTGGCGCGCGCTTCGTTCACGGTTTTCTGCATGTTTTCCTCCTGGATGCCGAAGCTCCAGTCGGGGATCAGATAGCGCGGGTTGGCGATGGGCGTGTAGGGAAAAGCCTGGCCGATGATGGCGACCGGAATGCCGTTGACTTGCCTGATGACGTAGGGCGGAAAAACCGGGTCGCCGAAGTCGGTGGTTTTGATGTTCTGCGCGACGAAATCGATCTTGCCCTTGAAATCGTTATCGACGATGTGTTTGACGCGCTCCGCGCCGTAAGTGAATTCCCAATGACCGGTCATCACGTCCACGCCGAGCAGCTTGCAGGCCTCGACCATGTCCTGCCCCTGGGTCCATAGCGCGGCGCCGGAACCTTGCCAGGTGTCGCCGCCATCCAGCAGCAGCGAAGCGGGGCGGGTTGCGCGGATTTTTTTCACCAAAGTCGCCAAGTGGGCGAAGCCGCCGACCTTGCCGTAGGTTTTCGCGGCTTGTTCGAAGTTGAGATAGGTGAAAGCGTGCGCGACCAAGGCGCCCGGCTCGATCTGGAACGCCTTGAGCAGCTTTTCACCCACCAAATGCGGGGCTTTGCCGTTGCTGCCGCCCAAACCGAGGTTCACATTGGGTTCGCGGAAGTAAATCGGCAGCAATTGCGCATGGCAGTCGGTAATGTGCAACAACGAGACGTTGCCGAACGGCGGTAAATCGTACAGGCCGGCGGGGCCGGCAGTCGGCGCATGGCAGCTTTCCAGCGTAAAACCGCCGGCGGCGGCGACGGCGAGGAGCTGTAGGAATTCACGGCGGTTCATGGAAGGGTTCCTGACGCAGTGTGCTTACTTGTTGACCGGCGATTCCGGGTCGAGCAGCAGCGCTACGAGGTCTTTGATCTGTTGCTCGTTGAGCGCGCCGACATGGCCGAAACGCGGCATCAGCGAACACAGGTTATAAGCTTTTGCATTGTAAATCTTGCCATAGGTGTATTTCTGCATTTCCGCCGACGGTCCGCCACGTAGTTTGCCATAATTGAAAAGGGTGGCGCCCAGCGTGCCGTAGGAGATTTCCTTGGGGGCAATCTGGTGGCAATTATAGCAATTGCCACCGACCGGCTGCCCCGGCTCGTCCGTCCAGGTAAGCCCCTTGCCGCTTTGCGCGATTTTTTCCCCGGATTTCCAATCGCCCATCAACTGGCCATCGGCAGGATATTTCACGGTTTTTGCCTGCTCCAACATTGCCGGTGTGGCAATACTCTCGGGGGGATTGTTGTTGGTTGTGTTGCAGATCGTCTGCAAGCTGTCTTCCTGGATGCGCTCCACGGATGCCTGCCCCTTGCTCTGGAAATCGCGCTTCAGCATCGCAACGGCCTCGGCGCGCCAGTCCGGTTCAGCCAGGACAGCGGGAGAAAATGCGGATGCTGCGGCGACGCCCAACATCCATAATGCGGATTGACGGTTCATGTTCGGTTCCTTCAGGTCAGCGTTTAATACCGGGGCCTTTGTAAACTTGGCCGTTGGCGTTCGCGGTGAGGTAAGTCAGCAACGCCGTGATCGTATCGGAAAGATATTTCGGGTGCGGAAAGCGCTCCTGGCGGAAACAGTCGTTCATGCGCCATTGCTGGGTAAGCATTACGCCGCCGGTCATGCGGTAGCCGGGCCAACCCTGGAAAGTATTGAGCGCGCCTTCCGGGGTGGCGATGTTGGGCAGCGCTTGCATGCGGATGCGCTTGCCGTCCGCGCCATGACAAACTGCGCAGGAAAAATCGTAGGGTCCGGCGCGGTAGAGGGAGATTTCCTTGCCGATTTTATAAGCGGCGATTTCCTTGGGATGCTTTTGCGGCACGGCGATTTTCATATCGCGCGACTGGGCGGCCACGTAAGTGACGAGCGAAGTTTGCTCGGGCGTTTCCTGCCCTTCCTTGGCGAAAGGCTGTTTGGCTAGGTCTTCTTCCTTGAATCCCTGGAAATTCACCATGCACCAGACGATGCGCCGTTCGGCATCCATGACTTTATCCACGTCGGCGAAATAGCGCGGCATTTGCACGTAAGCGCCCTTGACGACGCCGGGTCCGAGTCCCAGATCGCATTTTTCGAGAGACGCATTCTTGGGGCCGCGTGGCGTTTTCCAGAGTTGTTCGCCCTTATCTTCCCACAGCCCGGAGGGGCCGAAATCCTCCATCTCGGCGCGGAATCTTTCAAACTCCAGCGTCGCGGCGTCCTTTTCCACTGCGGGAGTTTCCGCATGCGCCTCAAGCGCTACGAGAGGCATGGCGATCAGGAAAGCCGCCAACATCCCGCAGCTTACGGTGCGTTGCTGGTTGCGGATGGTCATTTTCATTTCCTCCAGGTAATATACTTTGCATGGATGCTTCCCCCCCGCCTTCGCCTTCTCTGTGCGCCCAGCAGGGCTGCGTCGGCGCTCTTCCGAAGCGGCAGGGCTGCATGAGTATATGCCCATCTTTGGTTTTTCGTCCATCGGCGGCAACTTCAGGGCAGGCTGGCGTTCACAGCCCTTTAGGGCTGCGTCATTCGCCTTCCCAGTAATTGAGGGATTGGCTATCGCGACCGATGAAGCGGAAAAAGTGGGGGTTCCCATCCGGGGCGGTCGGCGCTTCGGCAAACACGCCGAACTTGCCGGAATCGGGATATTCGCCGACCTCGGGAGACAGCTTGGTGCTTACGGCAAGATAGCGAAGTTCTTCTTCCCCGGTGTTGATGATCTCGTGGGCAGCCTCTTTGCTGCCGGGGGGAAGCGCGACGACATCGCCGGAACGAATGGGATGCTTGTCGGCGCCAATCCGAATAGTTCCCGCACCTTGCAGCACGAAGACCATTTCTTCATTCACCCAGTGGTTGTGAAAAGGAAATGCACTCTTGCCCGGCGGGACGGCGGTTATGTTGTAGCCGAGTTTCTTGGCGCCGATGCGCGCGCCGATTGCGCCTATCCTTGCGTCAAACCGATCTGCGGCGGCGCCCGTGGGAGCGAACGCCTGAGGGCGCGATTCAAGGACAACATCTGCAATATTGATGATTGGGGTGGACATAGGCGGCCCGGAATTTCTGGAATTTGAGGTTTAGTGATTGATGACTCAGGCAATGACTAGGAGCCTGTCGGACTTAAAGAAATCGGCTGCAAAATGACCTGGTCGGTGCATATTTCCCCGCTTTTCAAGCCAATATGAATAACTATTGGCTTGAAAAGCGGGAAAATCTGCCCTCGACCAGCTCATTTTTCGCTTCGATTCTT
>JBAYVP010000080.1:0-16812 GCA_041674485.1 Sulfuricellaceae bacterium | reverse complement strand
CCAAGAATCCACTGCTACATCTTGAACAACTGACACTGTTAAAACCTCAATAAAACAGCAGGAAATTCAAAGTATAACTAGCGATTGAAAAAAGGGAAACAATTAATAGACAGTTTCTAAGCGGATGGAGGTAGCGCCCGTCCTTCGGGGCGGGCGAGGATTGAAACAGCGTTGAGCCGTGCGCAATCAATACCGCATCGCCTGTAGCGCCCGTCCTTCGGGGCGGGCGAGGATTGAAACACGGGGAAACCGTTTAAGAGGCTGATGGTAAATGGTGTAGCGCCCGTCCTTCGGGGCGGGCGAGGATTGAAACCTGTTGTTATTGTCGATCCTAGAAACACCAGCCGCGTAGCGCCCGTCCTTGCGGGGCGGGCGAGGATTGAAACAAATACCCCGCAGACCCAACAATGCCGGGGGGCGACGTAGCGCCCGTCCTTCTGGGCGGGCGAGGATTGAAACCCCGCACAAGCTGTTTAACACTAATTTTTAGGAGGTAGCGCCCGTCATTTTATTGTGGCTTTTGTGATGCTCTGAATTGCTGTACAAGGGGGGTGTCTCTTGACCCCCAGGCACTAAAGGTATACCGTCAGGCCAAAGCCGTAACCCAATTTGAAGAGTTTTCCTCGGTTGCCGATGCGTGCATTCGAAAAATGGCGTCTGAACCGGTCAGAGCACAAGTAGCGGGGCAGCCCGCATGGCAAGACAGCATCAAATATCCAGCGGAGTCAACTAACACAATGTATATGTTATGGTATTCTATTTTTCTCATGGGCGCTTACTTGGCGCTGTTTTTCCTGCCAATAGGTGCGATTTATCTTTGGCAGAAACGGCAGACATCCGAGCGCCGTTCCCCTTTGACCAGCATGCTGTTGCGGGGGCCGGGAGAATCGCTACGCAACGAGCTGAACGATACGTTCGGGGAGATGGTAGTGCTTTTGCTTATGTTTCCCACCATGCCGTTGATATTTTATGCGCTTCATATTTCGCAGTCCTATCTTGGCGAAGCGAAGGAATCAGCTTTCCGCATTACCATTGCTGTGGTAGCCGTTGTCGGCATTTCCTGCCACTTGATTTTCAAAATTATTGCCTTGCTAAAACGTATCCACAAGCTGCGGCTCGGCTACGAAGGCGAAGTGGCTATTGCTCAGGAGTTGAACCAACTCATGCGCGAGGGTGCTTACGTTTTCCATGATGTACCTGCCGATGGTTTCAATATCGACCATGTGATCGTCTGGCCCAACGGGGTGTTCGCCGTGGAAACCAAAGCCAGGATGAAGCCCAAGCGGGGCCGCGGCAAAGAAGACGCCAAGGTGGTTTTCAACGGACAGAGCCTGAAGTTCCCGGACTGGGCAGAAACCGCGCCTTTGGATCAAACGGTTCGCCAAGCAAAGTGGCTTGCGCAGTGGCTTTCAAGCGCAGTGGGCGACACGATTCGGGTCAAGCCGGTGTTGGCTTTGCCGGGGTGGTTTGTTGAGGTGAAGGCGAAAAGCGATGTGGCTATTATCAATGGCAAAAATGCCTCTGGCGCTTTGGGTAAATTGATTCACACCGAGCTAAGCGGCGAGATGATCAAACGCATTGCATATCAATTGGAACAACGTTGCCGGGATGTTGTTCCCAAGCATTTCCCTAAGCGTGAACAGATTCCGGCAAATGTATAAACCGAACAAGCCGGAACCGTAACAGGCGGTGCGATCTCGTTCAGGATGCAGGAAGCTTCGGCGATTGTATCGTTCTCACGCTCCGCGCTTGTTATACAATTCTTTTGAATCTCTGCGGGTTTAATTCCCCGTCCCTTGGGGCGAAGGCTGGCTGGAAACCAGCGGATTGAAGAGCGCAGTTAATACCCCATGGCTTGCCGCAGGGCAGGGGTCAAGTCTTGACATCACGCTTTCCCCTCCCCGATTTGCCCACTGTAGAAGTGAAACAATGATGTCAAGACTTGACCCCCTTTGGTTCGACGGATAAAAAGACCATGCGATTGGCATGGTTGATTGTTTCGTCGGTGGGTGGGTTAGCGGTAAAGCTTTGGACAGTACAGCCTATGGCTGGCCTCCTCCCATTTCTTCGGCATGAGCTGCGTACACGGTGGCATCGACTACGGCCTTCGCCATTTCAATCAGATAGGCAGCACCATAAACCACCGCTGGGGTTACGTCTTCGGCGATACCGGCAATGGCTTGCGCCGAATCCAGAAACAAAGACGCCTGCTCAAGCGCGCCCTTCAGCGGGATGCCCTCACGCACAGAGAACAGCTTGTCTTTTTGGAGATTGCATGAGAAGAAAGGATAGTCTGCGGTCTGGTGCTTCGGCATGGATGCGGCTGAGGTGGAGGCGGGTTGATCGCCGGCGAGTGCTGCCGCTTCCAGTGCGTCGCGCAGGTGCGCTCGTGCCGTGGTAACGGTCAGCATGGCAGCGGTTGCGCCCTTGTCGTCTTCGGGAAAGAAGCGCGAAAGCGTGTTGATGGTGCTGCTCAGTTCTTGGAGGGCTGCTTTGATTGAAGTGGTGGCGTTCATGGTTTTTGCTCCTGGTTGAGTCGATGAACCCCGTTACGAGCGGGGGTGGGCGGATGTTCGTAACATGGAACCAGCCATGCCGCCAGCCTTACGGACAGGCGCATCCGCCCATGAACAAAACCTATGGACGCAAAAAAACCACGCTTCGGGGTGGAATAACCGCTGGTTCCTTGGTGTTACGAGCACCGTGCCGCCAGTATCGCGCCATCAGTGCGGGGCAGTCAAGGGGGATGGCGTCAACCAGCAGGGTAAATTTGTTCTCTGTACGGAAAAAACCGATTCACCGCAGAGGACGCGGAGGACGCAGAGGAAACCCCTCATGCTTTTCCTCTGCGTCCTCCGCGTCCTCTGCGGTGAAAAAGGTTTTGTCTTTATGGGTTGCCGCCATGAGTCGAGTAGCGTCGCGCTAAGTTTTCCTGCGATTCATGAATGTCTTCCATCATTGATTTTCATCATGAATTTCTGAGAACAAATTTACCCTGCCCTTTATGCACTGCATGCAAGCCAGTCTCCATGCAGTGCATGGCAAGCGTTTTGCTTAAGTCATAACCATGATTAATTCCGCTGACATTTCCGGTCGTTTCTCGCTCGATGCGCAAAGCCTCGACAAGTTGCGCCTGCAATCCCGCCAGGAGCCGGGCAAGGCGCTGGAGACGGTGGCGCGGCAGTTCGAGGGGGTGTTTCTCAACATGCTGATGAAAAGCATGCGCGATGCCTCGCCGCAGGATGGGATGTTCGATAGCGACCAAACGCGCTTTTATACCGAAATGTTCGACCGGCAGTTGACGCAAAAGCTCTCCAGCGGCAAGGGCATCGGCCTGGCGGATATGATGGTCAAGCAGATGTCGCGTTCGGCGGGGCAGGTCGTCCAGGCGGAAAATATTGCCGCCGAGGGGCAACCTGCTGCCGTTGCGCTGAATCAGGCGCAGCAACCGGTCGATTTGCGCACGCCGCCTCCGCTGCTCAATCGCGCCAAGGCGCAATCGTCTGTTGAGTTGCGCACCGGCTCCGCGCCGGTTCAGCCGCCGGTCGATTCGCGCCTGTCGTCTTCGGCTGCCGATCGCCCCAAGGAGTTGGGCAAAGCGCAAAAAGCCTTTGTTGACAGTATCTGGCCACATGCGGCGAATGTCGGCAAGGCGCTGGGCGTGGCGCCGCATTTTCTGGTTGGGCAGGCGGCGCTGGAAAGCGGCTGGGGCAAGGGCGAGATTCGCGGCGCGGACGGCAAGAACAGCCACAATCTATTCAATATCAAGGCCGGCGCGGGTTGGCATGGCGATGTGGTGGAAACGACCACTACCGAGTATGTCGATGGCGTCGCCCAGAAAGGGACTGCGCGGTTCCGCGCTTATCCTTCCTATGCAGAGGCTTTCAACGATTATGCCAGCCTGATGCGCGACAATCCGCGCTATGCCGCCGTGCTCGAAAACGGTCGCGATGTGGCGGGCTTTGCCGGCGCGCTACAACGCGCCGGCTATGCCACCGATCCCCTCTATGCCGATAAATTGACCCGTATTGTCAATAGTTCCGCCATGCGCCAGGCATTGGTGGGCTGATCTATTTCCCGCTTTTCCGCGATGGCGGAAGTAATCCTCGCTGGGTGCAAAAGCGCACCCCCCACCTTTTCTCCTTTCCGAGCGGCAAGGTTTTCCGTCGCCCGTTTGCCCTGAGTCGATGAACCCCCGTATCCGCAGGGCTTGAACTGGTTGGCACGGCAGTTGCTTCATAGATACTCAGGCAACCGATTTTATTAGGTGAATATCATGAGCTTTCAATCTTCCTTGAGCGGAATCAGCGCTGCTTCGCAAAAACTCGATGTCATTGGGGCGAATGTCGCCAATGCGGAAACGGTGGGGTTTAAGGAAAGCACGGCCAGGTTTTCCGATATATTTTTCAGTAAGACCGCTACCGGGCAGGCTGGGTCCGGCGCCGCCGGCGTAAACATGAGCCGGCAGTTTACTCAGGGCGGCGTCACGATGAGCGGGAATGTGCTTGATGTCGCTATCAACGGCAAGGGATTTTTCCAGGTCATGAGTCCCGACGGTTCGTTGGCTTACACGCGCAACGGCCAGTTTCACACCGACAGCAATATGTTTCTGGTGACGCCCGAGGGCGACAAGGTGATGGGCGCCAACGGGCCGATTCAGATCGACATGACGAAATACGCTACGAGCCTGCGCATTAGCCCGGAAGGCCTGATCCAGGGAAGCGATGGGGTGACCAAGGATGCAGCGGGCAATTTGGCGCTCCAGACCCTGGACACGCTTCAGTTGCACAGTTTTCGCAATATCGATGGGCTGATTCCCGTCGGCGACAATAAATGGGATGTGTCCAGCGTGACCGGAGCGCAGGTTTCCGGTGCGCCGGGGTCGGGAATTTTAGGCGTGGTGCAGGCTGGGGCGACGGAAGATTCGAATGCCGATCTGGGCGAAAACCTGGTGAGTATGATCGTCGCCCAGCGGGAGTTTCAAGGGAATTCGCAGATACTCCAGATTCAGAAAGATATGGACTTGAGCCTTGCCAAGCTTTGAGCAAGCGCTGCTGATGCGGTTTAAGCGTTCAAGTTTTGCGCTTGTAGGCCGTTCACGAATAATGCTTTCCGGCGCCCGAATAGGCGCTGGAAGGCCGGGAGAGCAAAATGGGATACAGTATTTATGGCATAGGATTAAGCGCATTGAACGCTGCTCAGGTCGGAATGTCGACGACCGGGCACAATATCAGCAACGCCACTACAGCCGGCTTCCATCGCCAGGAAGCAACCCAGGTGACAAATATTCCCCAGTATACCGGGGCGGGGTTTCTGGGGCAGGGGGTGCATGTCGATACGGTCAAGCGCATCTATAGCGAATTTCTCGATACCCAGGTGTTGCAAACGCAAACCAGTTTTTCCCGTTTCGATTCGTACAACGCCCAGGCTTCGCAACTTGACAATCTGCTGGCTGATGTCAACTCCGGCATGTCGCCGGCGTTGCAGGATTTTTTCATGGCGGTCAACGATGTTTCCGGCACGCCGTCTTCCGCGCCGTCCCGTCAGACTGTATTGAGCGGCGCGCAGGCCATGGTCACCCGGATACAAGGGCTTGCCACGCGCATGACCGAGATGCGCGACGGCATAAACACGCAGGTTAGGAACAGCGTGGAGTTGGTTAATTCCTTAACGTTGCGGATAGCCGACCTGAATCAGCAAGTGGCGATAGGCACGACGTTCGGGCAGCCGCCCAACGACTTGCTGGATCAGCGTGAACAACTGATCGCCGAACTCAACAAGGAAGTCCAGGTTTCAGTCGTCAAGCAGGATAACGGCAGTCTCAATATATTTATCGGCTCCGGCCAGCCGTTGGTGCTGGGTACGAAGCAACTGTCCCTGAGCGCCTCACCCTCAACCTATGACCCGGAGCGACTGGAGGTCGGTCTGGTCGTCGGCAATGCCACCGCAGTGTTGGATTCGAGCATGTTGCAGGGCGGCAATTTGAGCGGTCTGCTGGCTTACCGCAGCGAGGTGCTTGATATGGCGCAAAATGCGCTGGGTCGGGTGGCGATGGGGTTGACGCAAACGTTTAACGATCAACAGAAATTAGGACAGGACCTTAACGGTGATCTGGGCGAGAATTTTTTTACCGCGTTATCTCCCAAGCCGCCGATTGCCAAGTATGGCAACGCCGCAGGTTTGACCGCGACGCTGACGGTCGGCGATGTAAGCAAGCTGACTACTGAAGATTACAATCTGCAATGGAGCGCCACCGCAGGCGCATGGCAATTGACCACAGTCAAATCGGGAGCAACCGTTGCGATGACGGGTTCGGGCGTTCCTGGTGACCCCTTCATCGCGGACGGCATGAGCATTGAGGTGACGGGAGCGCCGAACGACGGCAATGGCTTCCAGTTCCAGCCGACCCGCAATGCCGCCGGCGAAATCAACGTGGCGATCACCGATACGGCGAAAATTGCGGCGGCGACGCCAATTCGCACCGCAGCTACGTTAGCCGCCAACACCGGCACGGGGATAATCAGCGCGGGCACGGTGAATGCGACGCCTGTCACGCCGGATCCAGCTCACCCGAGCACCGATCTGAATTTAAAAAACCAGGTGACCATCAGCTTCACCAGCGCCACCACTTTTGACGTGACCGACGCGGTCAACGGCGTTCTGGATGCCGGCGTGGCTTACACCCCCGGAGCGAACATCAGCTATAACGGTTGGACGGTGCAGATTGCCGGCGCGCCGGCTTTGAGCGATACGTTCACCATCGGCCCGACGATCAACGGCGTCACCGATAACCGCAATGCGTTATTGCTCGCCGGGTTGCAAACCAAGAACACCCTGGCAAACGGGACGGCGACTTTTCAGGGAACTTATAGCCAGATGGTCAGCGTGGTGGCCAACAAGACCAACGAAGCGCAGGTGAACGGCAAGGCGCAGCAAACCTTGCTGGAACAGGCGACGCAAACGCAGCAATCGCTGTCCGGGGTGAATCTCGACGAGGAGGCGGCCAATTTGCTGCGCTATCAGCAGGCCTATCAGGCTGCCGGCAAGATGATCCAGATTGTCGGCACGTTGTTCGATACATTGCTTAACCTCAGGTAAGGAGAATTATCATGAGAATCAGCACCGGCATGGTCTATGCTCAGGGGATTGGAACCATCCAGAAACAGCAGGCCGACGTATTGAAGACCCAGCAACAGGTTTCCACGGGACGGCGCATTCTGGCGCCTTCGGACGATCCCGTTTCTTCCTCGTCGGTGCTCGAATTGACCCAGTACATGAACGTCAACGAGCAGAACGGTTCCAACGCAAACGTGGCGATGTCGAAGCTGCAAATGGAAGAAACCGCTCTGACGGATGTCGGAAACCTGATCCAGGACGTGAAAAATCTGGCGGTGAATGCCGGCAATGGCGCTCTGTCCGCTTCCGACCGCACGATGTTGGCGACGGAATTGCAAAACCGCTACCAGGCATTGCTTGGTTTGTCCAATGCCACCGATGAAAATGGGCAGTATATGTTTTCCGGCTATATGGGCGGCACCGCGCCATTTTCGGAAACGACGCCGGGCAATGTAGTTTACAACGGCGACCAAGGGCAGCGCGGTGCGCGCATCGGCGCACGTCGGCAGGTGGCGGTGAGCGATTCCGGGGCGGACGTGTTTCAGCGCATCAAAAACGGCAACGGGGTGTTCGTCACCGCAGCCACCAAGGCCAATGCTACCAGCGGCACGGTGGACAATACCGGCAGCGGCGTGATTAGCCCAGGGAATGTGCTGGATAAAGCTAAGTGGAACGATCCGACCAACAATAAGGATTTTACGGTCATATTCGATGTCAGCAATACGATACCCGCAGTTACGACCTATGATATTATCGACAACGTTGCCGGCATTTCGCTGCTGACCGGCGTGGGGCCTACCGGCGTCGGCCCTTACCCGCGCACTTATTCCACCGGCGGCGCGATTAGCCTGAAGACGGTCGCGCCGCCCGACACCAATCCGGTTCCTTTCGATTTCGGCGCGGAATTCGATATCGCCGGCGCTCCGGCCACCGGCGACACCTTCACGGTAAAAGCCAGCACCAATGAAGACGTGTTCAAAACGCTGTCGAATTTGCTGGACGTATTGACGAAACCGCCTTCCGTTGCCGTGCCCACCGCATTGCAAAATGGTTTGAACACCGCAATGTCCAATCTCGACAATGCGCTCGACAACATCCTGACGGTGCGCGCCTCCATCGGTGCGCGCATGAAAGAGGTGGATTCGATGCAGGGTACGCGCGCCGACCTGACTATCCAGTTCCAGGCAACCATTTCCCGCTTGCAGGATGTCGATTACGCCGAGTCCATCAGCAACCTGACCTTGCAGCAGACCCATCTGGAAGCGGCGCAGAAGTCCTTCGTCAGCACCCAGTCGTTGACGCTGTTCAACTATATAAACCGATAAGGTGATTTCCAGGGATGCGTAAAAAGGCAAGCCGGATTGATCGTTCCCACGCTCCAGCGCTCATCGTTACACACATCTTTTCAATCATTTGATTACATGCAGAAAAGATAGCGCGTGGCATTCCCTCCCCTTCAAGGGGAGGGTTAGGGTGGGGATGGGGTAGAAGGCGCAGGCGACAATGTAAGATATTGATTTTAGCCTGTGTCGTTCTAACCCATCCCCCTCCCGACCTCCCCCTTGAAGGGGGAGGAGCTTCCCGCTCCGACTTGTGTGTAACGATGAGCGCTCCAGCGTGGGAACGCCGCCGGGGACGCTCCAGTTCCGTAGGATGTGCCGACGATAGGAGGCGCATCAATCGCGGATGGCACGGAATTTCGCGACCGATGCGCCTCGTTCCTCGGCACATCCTACGGAACTGCGCGACGCTGGAGCGTCCGGGGCGGCATTCCCACGCTGGAGCGTGGGAACGATCAATCCTCCGAAGTATAGAGTCCCAAGCTAATTAGGATTATGGGTCGCCCAATCAATCCAGCACATGCGACACCAGTCCATCCGCCAGCTTAGGCTCGAACCAGGTGGATTTGGGCGGCATGACTTCGCCTGCGTCGGCAACCGCCATCAGGTCTTCCATGCCGGTCGGAAACAGCGCGAAGGCCAGCGCCATTTCTCCGCTATCGACGCGTTTTTCCAATTCTTTCAAGCCCCGGATGCCACCGACGAAATCGATGCGCTTATCGCTGCGCGGGTCGCTAATGCCGAGTACGGGGGCGATCAGATGGTTTTGCAACAGGCTCACGTCCAGGCGGGCTACCGGGTCTTGTTGCGGGATCAGGTCGGGGCGGATGGACAAATGAAACCACAGCCCCGCCAGATACAGCCCGAATTCGCCGTGACGGCTGGGTTTCACTGGACTGTTGGCGGCTGCGAGCGTGAATTTTTCCGCTACGCGCGCAAGGAAGTCGTTAACGGTAAGACCATTCAAATCCTTGACCATGCGGTTGTAATCCATGATTTTCATCCGGTGGTGCGGGAAAATCACCGACAGGAAATAATCGTAGCTTTGCGTGCCGCGCGCAGTGGGGTTGACAGTGTGGCGTGCGTTAGCAACCCGCGCGGCGGCAGCCGAGCGGTGGTGCCCGTCGGCGATGTAGAGCGCCGGCATGGCGTCGAATGCAGCGGTGAGGCGTTGTTGCAGCGCATCGTCGCCGATCTTCCACAGGGTGTGGCGTATGCCGTCGTTCATAGTCACGTCCGCGTCGGGCGTTGCTATGGCGGCCTGCGCCAGGATGGCGTCCACCTCGGGGGCATCCGGGTAGGCCAGCAGCACCGGACCGGTCTGGGCGTTAAGCGCGTCGATCTGGCGCACCCGGTCGTCTTCCTTGTCGTGGCGGGTGAATTCGTGCTTGCGGATGCGGTTGGCGCCGTAGTCGGCCACCGAGGCGGCTGCCACCAGGCCGGTTTGCACATGCGTCCCCATTTCCAGGCGGTAGGCGTAATAGCACGGTTGCGCATCGCGCGCCAGAATGCCGGCATCCAACATCTTTTTCAGGTTTTCCGCCGCCATCGCGTAAACCTGCGGGGAATGGGGGTCGGTTTCCGGCGGCAGGTCAATCTCCGGCTTGGAAATGTGCAGGAAACTCCACGGACGCCCGGCGGCGCGTTCGCGCGCTTCCGTCGTGGAGAGAACATCGTAGGGAGGCGCTGCCACATCGGCAGCACGACCAGAAACCGGCCTCAGGCCGGAAAACGGGCGAATCAGGTGCATGTAAAAGTACCCAGTTAGAGACTAGAGGCTGGAGATTAGAGGCTAGAGGCTAGAGACTAGTAAAAACCCGGCGCGTAGCGCCGACATCCCCTAGCCTCTAGCCCCTAGCCTCTACATTTCTAATAACTTTCCTTGTTTTCTGCCGCCCACATGCTCTTGTCGAAGCGCACGACGCGGTTTCTTCCTTCCTCTTTCGCGCGGTAGAGCGCGATGTCGGCGTATTTGACCGCTTGCCAGAAGGTTTCGCTGTCCTTGGGGAAATCCGAGATGCCGATGGAAATGGTTTTTTGCAGCGTTGTTCCGCCGACCTGGACTTTCAGCGCTTCCACCGATGCCCGGATTTTTTCCGATACGGCATCCGCAGTGACCTCGGCGGTGTCTTGCAGGATAATCAGGAATTCTTCCCCGCCATAGCGTATCACCATGTCGGAGGCGCGCACCGACTGGCTGAGCACTTTGGCAAGCGCCTTCAGCACGGCATCCCCGGCATCGTGCCCGTAGTTGTCGTTGACCATTTTGAAATAGTCGAGGTCGAGCATCAGGATGGATATTTGCGAATTGCGCCGCTGGTTGCTGGCCACCAGCGTTTCGACGTATTCTTCCAGGAAGCGGCGGTTGTGCAGGCCGGTCATGGCGTCGCGCAGATTCGACTCGCGCAGGGTGTCCATCAAGCGCTTGGCTTCGAGCACCGGCGCGGTTTCGCGCAGGTAGATGTTGATGAAGGGGATATACATTTGCAGCAGGTCTTTCTCCTCCTCCGCACCGACGATTTGCATGATGCTGCCCACGGTTCCGGACTGGATGATGGGGATGCAAATGTGGCTCATGCCGGTGAATTCGCTCGGTGGGCGGAACGAATTGCAGATGCCCGGCGTTTCCACCGAGTTGATGGTGTGGCCGGTGCGCCGGGCGCGGCAAGCCACAGAACGCATCAGGATTTCCGGGTCGCACCAGCGGCATGACCCGCCGATTTCGGCATCCACGATCACCGGCGTCATCTGGTTGTTATTGGCGCCGACCTCGTAGATGCTGAAGTGGCTGATGGAAAAATCATCGCTCAGCAGCACCGACAGGCGTCGGTAGATTTCGGCGCGGGTTTCGTCTTCCTCGATCGACTGTTTGAAATGGGATGCCTTAATCAGGCCGCCGACCATTTCCACCGTGGTGGTCAGCAGGTTGAAGCCGGACGGCGGCGCATGCCTAATCAATTGCGCAACGTTGTTGCCCATGGTGGTCAGCCCTTCGTGCAGGAACGCCATGAGTCGGTTGAGGTCTTCTGCGATCTGACCGATTTCGTCGTTGGTGCGGCGCTCGATGTGCGCGCGGAAATCGCCATGTATCGCGCGCTGCACGGCGTTTGCGACATCGTTCGCGGTAATCGAGAGTGGCCCCAGCAAACGGCGCAGGAACAGCATCGCGGCGAGGATGGACAGGGACACCGCGCCAACCACCAGGCCTATGGTCATTAGCGCCTGGTATCTCAACTGGGAGATCGACATGGTCAGGGTGACCGCGCCCAATACCGAACCCTGCGGGACCTGGTGGCATTGCAGGCAGTTGGGATAGCCGGTGTTGGTCGCCACGAACGGAATGGTGCCGCGGAAAATAATGTCCCCGCCGCCTATGCTTTCCTCCACCTCGTAGAAAGGCTGCCCTTCCGCCAATACGCGGCGCTCGATTTCGTCTGCCGGTTGTTCCTGGGTCAGCCCCTTGCCGAACTGGTGTTCGACCATCGGCCCGCGCACCACGCGCGCCGTTTTCAAGCCCCGCACTTCGGCCAGCCGCGAGAGAAATTGGCCGCGCTTGTCGATGATGCCGTTGATCATGGCCTCGGTCAGGCTAACCCGCACGATCTCGGCAGAAGTGCGGATGTGTTCCTTCATCGAGTTGATCGAAAAATGGCGGAAGGAAAGCAGGCTCACGACGAGCAGAACCGAGATTGTGACTGTGGCAAGAACGATGAAAAACATATTGATTTTACTGTTGAGTTTCATTTGTATTTTTTACCTTCACTCGTTCGGGATAGTTACTTATAAATAGATATATAATTGTTGCGACTTTCATTGTGTTGCGTGTTGCCCATTAACTGCTGCCTGCACGCATATCAATATACCTCAATTGCCGCGATCCAGGTAGGGCGGGCGCATTATTGCATGTACCCATTTGGCATAGTTGCATACGGATTCGAATCTGGTCAAGTATCGCTCCCAGGGTAAATTTGTGCTCGCACGGGGAAAAACCATTCACCGCAGAGACGCTAAGGCGCTGAGGAAAAACAATGGGTTGTAGAATTGAATGGTTTTACCCTTTTCATTGATTTCTCTGCGTCTCTGCGTCTCGGCGTCTCTGCGGTGAATAATTTTTTTCTGGGCGAGAACAAATTTACCTTGGTATCGCTCCCCGCTGAAATGTCACTGAATCTCCTTGAACAATCCCAATACCCGCGCCACCCGGGCCTCCGGCGTGGGCATATCCGCCGCGATGTTGAGCTTGTCCGGGCCGTTCATTTTGACATTGCGCCGGCTTTGGATCAACGCGATGATTTTCATCGGATCAATCGGCGGCTGCGGCACGAACTGCACTCTCAGGTTGTCCGGGCCGGCGTCTATCTTGACGATGCCAAGCCCCTTGGCGAGGATGCGCAGGCGGTGGGTGTCCAGCAATGCCCGCGCCGGCGGTGGCGGCAGGCCGAAGCGGTCGATCAATTCCTCGTGTATCGCATCCAGCTCTGCCGACGCACCGCAATTGGCCAGACGTTTGTACAACGTCAGGCGCTCGTTGATGTCGCCGCAATAGTCGTTGGGCAGTAGCGCCGGCGTGTGCAGGTTGATCTCGGTGGTTGCGACCAGCGGCTGCTCGATATCCGGTTCCCGGCCTTCCCTGAGCGCTTTGACGGCATGTTCGAGCAGCGAGGCATAAAGGGAAAAGCCGATTTCATGCAATTCGCCGCTTTGCGATTCGCCGAGGATTTCCCCGGCGCCGCGTATCTCCAGATCGTGCATCGCAAGGTGAAAGCCGGCGCCCAGGTCTTCCAGCAATTGAATCGCCTCCAGCCGCTTCTTCGCTTGCGGCGTGAGCGCCTCGCTTTCGGGCGTCAGCAGATAGGCGTAAGCCTGATGGTGCGAGCGTCCGACCCGACCACGCAATTGGTGTAGCTGCGCCAGGCCGAATTTATCGGCGCGGTGCATGATAATCGTGTTGGCGCTGGGAATGTCGATACCGGTTTCGATAATGGTCGAGCACAGCAGCAAATTAAAGCGCTGGTGATAAAAATCGCGCATCACATGCTCCAGGTCGCGCTCGCGCAACTGGCCGTGCGCCACGCCTATGCGCGCCTCGGGCAGCAGGGTTTCCAGGCGCTCACGCATATTCTGGATGGTTTCCACCTCGTTGTGCAGAAAATACACCTGCCCGCCGCGTTTAAGCTCGCGCAGCACCGCCTCGCGCACCAGACCGTCGGAATAAGCATGAACGAAGGTCTTGATGGACAGGCGCTTTTGCGGCGCGGTGGCGATCACCGAAAAATCGCGCAGCCCTTCCAGCGACATCGACAGCGTGCGCGGAATCGGCGTGGCGGTCAGCGTCAACACATCCACCTCGGCGCGCAACGCCTTGAACTGCTCCTTCTGGCGCACGCCGAAGCGGTGCTCCTCATCGATGATGACCAGCCCCAGTTGCTTGAACTTGACATCTTTCTGGATCAGCTTGTGGGTGCCGATAATAATATCGATGCGCCCGTCGGCCAGCCCTTTGAGCGCCTCCGTTTGCTCCTTGGCGGAACGAAAGCGCGACAGTTCGGCGATTTTCACCGGCCAGTCGCTGAAGCGGTCGGAAAAATTCTGAAAATGCTGTTCGGCGAGCAGCGTAGTCGGCACCAATATCGCCACCTGCTTGCCGTCGGCCACCGCGACAAAAGTGGCGCGCAACGCGACCTCCGTCTTGCCGAAGCCGACATCGCCGCAGATCAGGCGATCCATCGGCCTGCCCGAAGTCATGTCGGCGATCACCGCCTGAATCGCGGCTGCCTGATCGGGCGTTTCCTCGAATTCGAACGCGGCAGCGAAAGCTTCGTAATCGTGCGGCTGCATCTTGAATACATGCCCCTGCCGCGCGGCGCGCTGGGCGTAGATATTGAGCAATTCGGCGGCTGTGTCGCGCACCTGCTTGAGTGCTTTTTTCTTGGCTTTTTCCCACTGACCGCTGCCGAGCCGGTGCAGTGGCGCGGATTCCGGCGACGCGCCGCTATAACGCCCAATCAGGTGGAGCTGCGCCACCGGCACATAGAGCCGGTCGCCGGCGGCATATTCAAGATGCAGAAACTCGGTTTCGCCCTCGCCCAGATCGAGACTGACCAGACCGAGATAGCGCCCAATGCCATGCAGCTCATGCACCACCGGGTCGCCAATGCGCACCTCGGACAAATCGCGCAGCAGGTTTTCGCTGCTGGTCTTGCGCGCCTCGCGCCGCCGTGCCTGACGCACCTGGGCGGCGTATAACTCGCCTTCGGTGATGATTGCGGTATCAGAGGACAGAGGACAGAGGACAGAGGACAGATTTTGAGGAGGGGTTTTTTCTGTCTTCTGTCCTCTGTCTTCTGTCCTCTGAACAATGAAGCCGGCGCTCAGTGGGGCGGCGCCGAGCATGAATTTGTCCCGGCTTTGCAGAAAATCGTTCCAGGAATCGCAAGGCGTCGGCTTCAGCGTGTGTTCGGCGAGGAACTGGGCGATGGTCTCGCGCCGCCCCAGGCTTTCCGCGACCAGCAGAATGCGTCCATCAAAGGCGTTGATGAAGTTTTCCAAGCGCTCCAGCGGGTTTTCGGCGCGGCGTTCCACTTGCAGAGGGGGCAGCGCTGAGTGCTGAGTGCTGAGTGCTGAGTGCTGAGTGTCGGGTGTCGAGTCTTGAGTGTCGGGGGCTGAGTGGTCGTCGGCTGCGAGGTCGATCCGGGCGAAGGGCTTGATTGCCGCGAAAAAAGTCTCCACCGGCAGGAACATTTCCGTCGGCGGCAGGAGAGGGCGGTCACGGTCGCCGGACAGCAGGCGGTAGCGCGATTGCGTATCGCGCCAGAACCCCTGCGCCGCATCCTCCACCGCATGATGCAGGCACAGCATCGCATCTTTGGGCAAATAATCGAACAGCGTCGCCGTGCCGTCGAAAAACAGCGGCAGGTAATATTCGATGCCGGGCGGCGCCATGCCTTGGCTGACATCCTTGTAAAGCCGGCTCTTGGACGGATCGCCCTCGAATTTTTCGCGGAAATTGCGGCGGAAAGTGGCCTGTCCGGCTTCATCCAACGGAAACTCGCGCGCCGGCAGCAGGCGGATTTCCTTCACCGGGTAAATACTGCGCTGAGTGTCGACATCGAAAGTGCGTATGGTTTCGATTTCGTCGCCGAACAAATCCAGGCGATAGGGCAGCGGGCTGCCCATCGGAAACAAATCGATCAACCCGCCGCGCACCGAAAACTCGCCGGGCGAGAGCACTTGGCTGACGTGGCTGTAGCCGGCCAGCGCAAGCTGGTTGCGCAACGCCTCGCTATCCAGCCTTGCGCCCTGCTGGATAAAAAACGTATGAGCGGCCAGATAGGCCAGCGGCGGCAGCCGGTACAGCGCGGTGCTGGCCGGAACGATCAGCACATCGCAGACATTGTGGGTGATCTGGTAAAGCGTCGCCAGCCTTTCCGAAACCAAGTCCTGGTGCGGCGAAAACTGGTCATAGGGCAGCGTTTCCCAGTCCGGCAGCAAATGCACCGCCAGCGCGGGGGAAAAATACCGGACTTCCTCATGCAGGCGCTGGGCATCCAGCGCATTGGCGGTGAGGACCACCAGCGGTCGCGCCTGCGCGGCGATTTCGGACAACAGCAAGGCATCGCCGGAGCCGCACGGGCTAGCGAAACGCGAGCGTTTCCCGGCGGTGGGAAACGATAATCGGGAGGGCAAGGAAGACACGAAAGCGCGCATTATACTAGGAGTGAGCGGCAAGGGGGAATTTTAGCCGCTATTCTTAAGCGAGTATGAATCCCAAACAATGCAAGCCGTCTCCAGAAGGACGCCTGACCATTTCAGGCTCGGCGTATTTCTCCACCATTGCACGGCATGATACTATCGGCGGTATAACGACAAAACACAAAAAACTGTTGGCCTCCATTCGCGACAATTGCCAAGATGAAAAAGACGCCTAAATACCCGCTGGAAGTTTTCTGGGTGCGATCCACAAAAATTTATGGTGCAACACATAAATATGCACTACACTCAATTATGTGTTTATCGCTTAACGGAGGTAAGGATGGCTACGGTTAATTTCACCGGCTCTGTGGATCGTGGCCTGCTCAAGCGGGCAAAGGTTATCGCCGCCAAATCGGATACTTCGATCAACGCCCTGTTCAATGCCGAACTACGCTATCTGGTCGAGACCTTCGAGGCCGCTGAGTCTTCCAGCAACCAAAACTTCAGGTCGCTTCTCGATTTTTCACTGGGGCGGACTGATGGGCACTGGTTCAGTTTGATTTTTTATGTAACGTTATGAAAATAATGTATTATATTTTATTTTATTGAAAAACTCAGAGTTGTTTCCACAACGAAGAGTAAACTATCAAAATTGCCCAAAATG
>JBAYVP010000079.1:0-16883 GCA_041674485.1 Sulfuricellaceae bacterium | reverse complement strand
TCCACCGAATCGGCGTAGAAAGGTGGATGCGCTACGCTTATCCACCCTACGACTTGCCCGAGATTCATGAATGCTAGGCATCATTGATTTTCATCATGAATTTCCGAGAACAAATTTACCCTGAGAAGCGTTGGGACGCGAAAGACAGGGCTGTCTTCACCGACGGATGTTCTCGCGTAGCTCCTGCCCCCTGAGCAGTTACAAAGTTTCTAAAATAACGCGTCGAATAATGATTTGTTTCCGCTAGACGCGCCTCCTGCGGTGCTCGTCGCCCACATGGGATTTGTCTGCGCGCTCTGCTGCTGCGAATAATATTTCGCCAGGGCATTGGCCTGTTTGGTCAGTGCCGCTTCCAGAGTGCTTTTTTTGGCATTCAGCGTCGTGATGTCCTGGTTTATCGCGGCTACTTTTTTGGGCAGGCTGCCGGACGGTCCGACCATGCCTTGTATTTTGCCGGCCAGATTATCGGCTATGCCACTGCCGCCATTGGAGAAGAGACGCCCCACCCCGGCGGGATCCGCACTCACGGCGTTTTGCAATTTGCTTGTGTTGATGACCAGGTCGCCGTTCTTTTGCGTGCTGATGCCAATTTTTGCCAATGCCTGGGCGGATATGCCGGTTGCGCCGTTGCCGGCGGACGCAAAAATGCGCGCCAACTGATTCTGGGTTTGCAAAGCCGTTCCATCCGTCTTTAGATCGCCCTGCTGAAGCGCACTCAGCTTGGCGTTCAGCGTGTTGTAGGCGCTGACCAGATTTGTCACGTTCTGGAATAGCGAGCCGGAACCCTGGGTGACTTCCAGTTTGCTGGAACCGGTTGCATTGAGGTTCAAGGTGGCGCCAAGCACAGCGCCGGTTATGCTGTTGCTCGGGCTTTCCACCGTGACGCCGTTGATCGTCAATTGCGCGTTTTGCGCTGCGCTGACCTGGCTTAAGTTTTTCGTCCCGCTCGGATCGTATTCCATGAAATCCTTTAGCGTCAGATCGTTGCTTACGCCGATGCGCATACTGCCGCCGCCGGAAGAAACGAATTCCAGCGCATAGCCGGCGCCGCTGGGCACCACCTTGGCGTTCACGCCGATATTCGCGCCGTTTACGGCTGCGGCTATCCCTTGCAAGGTTTTGGCGCCGCTCGGGATGTCCACCGTTTTTGCGGCTGTATTGGCGGAAAAGACATTTCCCGTCGTGCTGCCGAATTCGAAGCTTATTTTCGCCGCCGCCTCGTTGCCTAGCGGCGCATCCGCGCGAGGCACATTCGCTGAGCGTAAAACCTGATTTTGCGCAAGCTGGGTGACCTGGATCGCATAAGCGCCGGTAAGCGCACTGTCCGACGCCGTCGCCGTCAGCACCTCCTTGGCGGAAGAAGAGGCCGACGCGCTAAACCCCACGCCGCTAAACGATTGCGCAATCTTTTGGAAGGAAGCCAGCGCGCTTTGCATTTGCCCCAGCGCGGAAAGCGTGGTTTTATCGATAGACAACGCGGCGTTCAGCTTGGGCGCGGCTGTGCTCTGCGTTTGCATGATTTTGCTGACTTTGTTGTAAACATCCACGGGGACGCTGCTGCCGCCGTTGGCATTGGCGTTCGCACTGTTGGCGAAAATCGACGAAAGTATCATGGCGTGTATCCTTCTGGGCTGGAGCATTCTTGAAACTGCTTAGCTCATGTTTAGCAATAAGCACGCCAGCAAAAAATCCGGTTCAACCTAGAAACCTTCGTTGAACGGGCTGGAGTGTGCGGTTTTCCGGGTGCAGGGCAAGGCGCAACGACGCGGAATGGTAGTTCCATTCCAAGGAGTTGCAACGCAGCCATGCGCCCGGAAAACCGTGCAATCCAGCCCGTAGCGTTCTCACCAAACGGGTGAACGCAAAATAGATGACAAAGTTATTTAGAATCATCATGTTATATATCTTGGCAAGCGGTCAACGGAGGTTTCTAGGTTCAATGTTAAAACCCGTCGCCCGGCTGCTGTAGCGGCCTGCCCAGCCCCATTCCGGTGTGCGTAGCGCGCGGAAAATTCCCCTTGACGGAAGCGCCGCGCACATGCCGCTACGGCAAAAATTGCCGCAAGGCATAACCTGAGCCGGACTGGCCGGAACCAAAAAATAGTCACCGCAGAGACGCAAAGACGCGGAGAAAAACCCTCATGCTCTTCCTCTGCGTCCTTTGCGTCCTCTGCGCCGATTCGGTGGATGCGCTACGCTTATCCACCCTACGATTTGCCCGAGATTCATGAATTTCCGAGAACAAATTTACCCTGCCTGCTAGTTGACATTGTTGTCTTCCAGTGACAATATTCAGAATGTTGTTAAAAAAGCGGGGAGATAAAAGTCATGCGTTTAATTTCGAATGGCGTAAGGCTCATGCTTTGCGCGTGGCGTGGGTGGCTGCTTCTTTCCCTTATTCTGTTCGCCGCCACTGCGGCGCAGGCAGCTTCCTCCCCTGAAATCCAGAAAGGCCTCGCCTGGCTCCAATCCCAAGTGCAGGCGGACGGCAGCCTGGCTGGAGAATCCGCCTCCCTCGCCACCCCCACCCAAGGCCGCACGGAAACGCTGACCTCACTCAAGCTGCTGGCAACCCTCCCTACGCCTCTGGTTGACGCTATCCTGGCAAACACCGCAGACAACACTGAATACCTCGCGCGCCGGATCATCTCCTCAAACCTCGCCGGACAGAATGCCGATGCCGACGTAACTACGCTGTTGGCGCGCCAAAATGCCGACGGCGGCTTTAGCTGTGATTCAGGGTTTGACAGCAATCCGCTGGATACGGCTTGGGCGTTGCTGGCGTTAAAAGCGCTCAACGTCTCCGCCCCGGTGTCGGGCGCCCTGAACTACCTGCAATCCGCCCAGAGTATCGACGGGTCTTTCCGTATCGCCGACCGTTCCGACATCTACACCAGCGCGCTGGCGTTGCAAGCTCTCGCCGCCTATTCCAGCCAATACGCGCTCAACGCGAACATTCAAGCGGCGGTTTCTTACCTGCAAGCGCAACAATCGGCGACGGGCGGTTGGGCCGATTCGCCTTTCCTGAGCGCCGAGACCTATCTTGCGTTGCATGATTTCATCCCGCAGTCGCCTACTGCTTCCACGCTTTCCTCGTTTCTGGTTTCAAAACAGATCGCCGACGGCAGTTGGGATGGCGACCCCTATGCCACCGCCCTGGCGCTACGCGCTCTGATCCTGACCGGCAGCGCGCCGGCCAATCCCAGCCTGTCCATCCTGCGCGGCAAAGTGGTGGATGCGCAAACCGGATTGCCTCTGAGCGGCGTTGCCGCCACGCTGACGGGCGGCGCCGGCGTCAACCTGCTCACCCAGGCCGACGGCGTATTCGAGTTCCGCGACCTGCCGCCCGGCGACTATGCCCTGCAACTGACCCTTGCCAACTATGGCGCCATCAATGCCGCCACCGCCACCCGCTCCGGGCAAACGCAAGACATGGGCGTCCTGCGCATGAGCAAATCGGCGAGCGCCACCACCGGCACGGTCGAAGGCAAAATCACCGACGCCGCCACCGGCCAGCCGCTTGCCGGCGCGACCGTGACCGTGAACGGAGCCATCGGCGTCACCACCGATACTGCGGGCTTGTACCAGATCAGCAACATTTCTCCCGGCGCAATCACGCTGGAAGCCTCGATAGCCGGCTATGCCGCCGCTTCCAGCTCCGGCAGCCTGGGTGCGGGCGGCGTGTTGGTGTTCTCGCCCGCCCTGGCGGCGAGCGGCGCGCCTGCGACGACCGCAACGCTCCAGGGCGTCGTGACCAGCGCGACCACCGGCCAGCCCCTGGCGGGCGTGATAATTGCAGTCAGCGGAGCAAACGCGCTCAGCGCGACCACCGATGCCCAAGGCAAATTCAGCCTGAACGGACTGCTTCCGGGGGCGATCACCGTCACCGCTGCGCTGAACGGTTACGATAGCGTCACTGCGGCGGCGACCGTATTCACCCGGAATACCATTACCTTCTCCCCGAGAATGTACCTGAATGCCACTACCCAGCCAGGCGCCAACACCGCCGGCGTAACTGGCGTGGTGCTGGATGCCGGCAGCAATGCGCCGCTTGCCAATGTCAGCATAGCTGCCACTTACGGCGGCGTCGCCAAGACCATCCAGTCCGGCGCGGACGGGCGCTTTAGCCTGGCCGGCATAGCGACCGCCGGCGTCGATCTCAAATTCACGTTTGCCGGATACCAGTCATCCACCGTTACGGTGGCGCTGGATCCCCTATCCCTGCTCGACATCGGGCAAGTCAGATTGCGCAATGACAAAGCGACCACGCTGCTGCCCGATTTAACGGTGAAAGCCGTGAGCCGGCAAAACGCCGTCACCGACCCGCAGACCCTGGCGGTATCGGGCAGCGTGAACGCCACTCTCGCCAATATCGGCGCAGTCGGCGTCCCCGCCGGCGTGAAAGTGCTGGCGTTCCAGGATACCAACCGCAACGGCAAGTACGACCCCGGCATCGACCAAGCGCTTGGCTCCGCCATGCTCGCGGATACGCTGGCTGTGATGCAAACAACCATCATCCAGATACCCGTGCAGGGCGTCCTGCCCTTCCGGGATGCACCGATTCACGTCTGGGCCGACAGCGATCAAACATTGGTGGAAATCGGCAAGGCGAACAACATCAAATCAACAGCCGATTCGAGCGAAATCAAGCCGAACCCGGCATTATTCCAACCCAAACTGAAATGGGCCTGGAGCGGAAGCAACATATTGCCGACCTTCACGGACGTCATGAGCACGCCTATGGCGCTTCCGATGCAGGATACCAACGGCGACGGCAAGATGGATCAGCACGACATCCCTGGCGTCGTATTCAACACCTTTGCAGGCGTAACTTTCAGCAATGGGGTTCTGCGCGCGGTGAACGGCAAGGATGGTTCGGAATTGTGGACGGTGTCCGATCCCGCCCTGCGCACCGCGCCGCATTCCTCCGTTGCCGGCGCGGACCTGGACGGAGACGGCAAGATGGATATTGTGGCCGTCAAGGATGGCGGCGGCCTGATGGCCTTCGACCACACCGGCAAGCTGAAATGGATCAGTGTCGACCGCTCCGTTGGCACAGGATGGTACTGGGGCGGCCCATCGATTGCCGATTTGGATCATGACGGCAAGCCGGAAATCATCATCGGCAATGCGGTGCTCAACGCGGACGGCACGACCCGCTGGAAAGGCAATGGATACACCGGTACAAATTATTTCAGCGCCCTCTCGGCGGTGGCGGACATCAACCTGGACGGCAATCCGGTGGTGCTCGCCGGGGCGCAAGCCTATAGGGGGAGCGATGGTGCAACCTTGTGGCAAAACGCCGCCGTGGGCGACGGCTTGGTGGCAGTCGGGAATTTCAACGCAGACCCTTATCCGGAAATCGTGGTTGTCGGCGGCGGACGTATTTCCATGCTGGACCATACCGGAAAAATTATTTGGGGACCCGTAACCATTCCCGGCGGCGGAAGCGCGGGCGCGCCAACCGTGGCCGACATGGACGGCGACGGCATCCCGGAAATCGGTGTCGCCGGCGCCAGCCGTTATACCGTTTTCAGGGCGGATGGTTCCATCCTGTGGGGCAATCCGGTGCAGGACTACTCGTCCGCCGTCACCGCATCGTCGGTGTTCGACTTCGACGGCGACGGCGCCGCAGAAGTCGTATATGCCGATGAAACCCGACTTCGGGTTTACCGGGGCGCAGATGGAAGCGCCTTGTTTGAAACGCCGAACTCAAGCGGCACCACCTTCGAAGAACCGGTGATCGCCGACGTGGACGGTGACGGCCATGCCGACATATTGATCTGCGCCAATCAATGGACCTTCGCCCCCGGGCCGAACGTCTTCCACGGCCTGCGTCTCTTCAGCGACGTCAATAACGCCTGGGTCGGCACGCGCCGCATCTGGAATCAGCATACCTACCACATCACCAACATCAACGACGACGGTTCGGTTCCGCAAGTCGAGCAGAATAGCTGGCAGGTGCATAACACCTATCGCCTTAACGCCCGCCCCGGCGTCTCCTCGACGGCGGCGCCCGACCTCAGCGCCTCCTACATCCGCATCCAGGATCGCGGCGGCGTGCAGCCTTCCACATTCACGGTGCGCATCGGCAACGGCGGCGCCTTGGCGCCCGACCCCGGCATCTTCGTCGCCTTCTACAACGGCAAGCCGGAAGCGGGCGGCACACTGCTGGGTGCCGCCAAAACCACGCTCGGACTGGGCAGCGGCGAATACCAGGATATTGACTTCAGCTATCCCGGCGCATTGACCGGCATCGCCGAACTGGTGATCGTGGCCGACGACGACGGCAGCGGCAAAAATGTCATCGCCGACTTCGACCGCACCAACAACCGCGCCAGCCTGTTGCTTTCCGCCCTGCCCGGATCGTTCGCGATTCAGGTAGCAACCGATCAGGCCGGCTACGGGCCGAATAGCGCCGTCGCCATCAGCGCCACCGTAACCAACACCGGCAGCAGAGACGGCAACGCCGCCGTGCGGTTCCTGGTGGAAACAGCGGACGGATCGATTAATGTTGCAACCCTGCCCACCACACCCCTTGCCGTTGCAAAAACCGGCAGCGGAACTGTCGCCGCCGCCTGGAACACCGGGACGACCTACCTCGGCGACTATCGCATCAAAGCCGAACTATTGGACGGCCAGGGCGTACCGTTCGCCGTCGCGACAGTGGCTTTCGGCATCGGCGCCAACGCAACGCCCGCAGTAGCGGCAAAAATTACCACCGACAAACCCAGCTACCTGCCCACCGACATCGTCAATATTGCCGTCCGGGTAAGCAACCTCACCCAGAACCGGATGCTGGACGGCCTCACCGCCACCACCACGATATACCAGCCCGGCGGCGGCGTGCTATGGTCGCAAACCGCCCCCCTGGCGCAACTGCCGCCCACGGCATTCAAAGATTCAAACTACGGCGTCAACCTCGCGATGGCCGCCGCCGGCGTCTACCGCGCCGCGCTCGCGGTGCAGGACAGCGCCGGCACGACACTCGCCCAGACCGAGACAACCTTCACCGTTCAGTCCACCGGGGACAGCGGCAGCGGCCTCAAGGGCAGCCTTAGCCTTTCCGGCAAACAAGTGCTGCCGGGAGACACCTTATTGATCAACAACAGCATCACCAACCTTGGCAATAGCGATGTCGCCGGATTGCCGGTAACGCTATCCATCATCGATCCATCGAACCGAAACGTGCTGGCAAACTGGACATATACCCTTGACATAGCCAAGGGACAAACCTACCAAGGCCGCCAATCCTGGAGCGTTGGCGCCGCAACCGTGAACGCCACCTATGTGGCGGTGCAGTCCACTACGATAGGCGGCAAAGTAGTGGCGCTTGCACAAGATAGCTTTCAGTTGACCGTGCCGCTTATCAAACTGGAAGTCAAGCAGGAAATCGAGCGCCAGGGACGCCTGCTGGCACTGCTGACCTGTGGGTCGGAAGAGGATGACAGCCATCGCAACGGTAAATCCACATCGAACGATAGCAAGGGGGACAAAGATTGTCTCGCTCCGCGCACCCAGTTCGTTGAGGCATTGCTGACCACGCTAAACATCCCTCACTTGGTCACTGATTCTCTTGATGATTTCAAGCGGGCTTTCCGTAGCGGCCAGTACAACGAATACTGGATTTCCGGCAGCGCCGGAAAACTGAACGACGGCAACCTGGCTGCGGAAATCCGGGAAGCCGTTTACCGTGGCGACAGCCTGTTGCAGGACGGCATCCATGACGAGCGCAACAAAGAACTGGACGATGTCTCGGGAATCGTTTACCGGGGCAAACTGGCGCCGGACAACCAGTCGCTCACCTTGAACGGCCCGATAGCGGGATCTACGCAACTCGCCACCGTGGGGCGCCCCATCAGGTTCGACCTGGCAAGCGGCGCCCTGTTGGCCGGATTCGGCAATGCACAAAGAGAGGATAACGGCAACAAATCCAGCAACAACAAACCCGGCAGCCTCTATCCGGCAATCGTCACCAACACCTATGGCGCGGGCAGGAGCCTTACCTTTGCGTTCGACCTGATCGGCACATTACAAACGCAAAACAACGCCCCCGTCTGGGCGGAACTTGTGCGCGACCAACTCGCCAAGCTCACGCCGGATTTACCTGACGCCTATAGCGAAGGAAACTATGTGCCGGTGCTGACCACCCTCCGCAACTTGTCCAACCAGGTTGATCTCAAGGCAACCACGAATGTGCCGAATGGCGCCACGATCATCGCGACCCAGCCCATCACCCCGCCAGGGGCTGCCGGACAAGTCGACTGGCAGTTCACGCTACCCGTCGATGCCGAACGGAAACTGAGCCTGGCGATGCGCGCACCGCTTGTTGCGGGCGAATACGAGATAAAAACCACCATCGACAACCTGCTCAATGGCCAGCCCAACCGGTATGGCAGCTACCCGTTGAAATTGACCGTAACGGCAACCGAAGCGCTTTCCGGCAAGCTCATTGCCGACCTGCAAGCGCTGGTGCTTTCCAGCAAAAATCAGGCGCGGCAGAGTAAAGCGGTGAAGAGCGTGCAGGATGCGCTCAAGAAAACGGCTCAAGCGAAGTACGAAGAGGCCATCGACGCGCTGTTAAATGCAGAAGTGCAAATCGAAGGCATGGATGGCATCGACGTTTCCGCGCAACGCCACACGATAGACCAACTGCTGCTGGCCACCGGGATCAAATGGTGGCAGGCCGCACTGGATGCGGATCGCGTGTTTGTCTGGGCGGAAAAGAAGCATGGGCTTAAGCCGGCAGGACAGAAATGCATTGAAGCGACGCTGGAAAAAAACAAATACCAGTCCCGCTGTTACGTAACGCCGGCCATTTGTATTGGAATAGACTTTGCCAACCAAAAAATAAAGATCATGCAAAAAACGGACAGCGCAATCTCAGACTTGAACGACAACCCGCTAGACTTGCTGAATCAAGCGAAAAAAGCGGGATACTAAAAATCAAGTCCGAAATGGTTTCTTGAGGAACTTTTAGTCAAATTATCCGGCGTTATGCCTCGGTTATTAACCGGGGAGACCACGCCGGAGTATTATTAATAGGGGAATTACGTGTTCTCGACCAACATATTGCGCCGCCTCTCCGGCCTCGTCCTGCTCACCTTCACCAGCCTGACCCTGCAACCCTTGCAAGCGGCGGCGCAAAATCAAATCGAACGGGCGAAACCCGCCCAACCCAGGGCAACGCAAACCGCGCCCCAACGCGACGACGCGCAATATTCAAAATTGCTCGACGACATGAAAGAAACCGCCAAACGCGGCGCCGACCACGCCGACAAACACTTAAGCACCCGCGACGACGCCAAAACCCTGCGCCAACAGAAAACCCAACTAGCAGCCCTCGAAGCCAAAGTAGACCAAGACCTCGCCGCCACCGAAGCCGACCTGATCGCCAAAAAACTTCCCCCCGAAATCCTCACCCGCCACCGCGCCGCCGTGGCGGACTACAAAGCCAAGCAAAGCGAATTCAAACGCCAACTTAAAACCCTCGAAGACGCCGACGACAAAGAAGACGAAACCGGACGCGCCACCGGCATCGGCAGCCTCGCCACCTGGCTAGACCAAAACCAGAAAGGCAAACCCCACACCAAGACCGACCCCAACAAACTCCCCTTCCGCACCCCCGATGCCAAAGTGCGCTCACCAGTGGAAACGGAACAAGGCTACCGTGCCAAGCCCGGCCTGTTCGAAGCGCGCGCCACGCAACAGGCCGGAGCGCTGCCCAAAGGCGCCAACCGCTTCGCCGCCATCACTGACCCAAGAGCACCGTCCACGGCGGACGACCTTGCCGAAACTGAAGAGGTGCGGATCACCCCGGCAATCCAAGCCCAAGCCGCCGCGCTCAACAACAACCCGGTTAAAATCCACAACTGGGTGAGGAACAACATCGAATTCATCCCCAGCTACGGCAGCATCCAGGGTTCGGAGATGACTTTTCAGGCCAAACGCGGCAACGCGTTCGACACCGCCAGCCTGGAAATCGCGCTGCTGCGCGCAGCAGGCATACCGGCAAGATACGTCTACGGCACCATCCAGCGAACTCCGGGGTCCGAACTCCGGGGTCAGGTCTTGCAAAATAACACCCCGCAGCGAACTCCGGGGTCAGGTCTTGCAAAATAACACCCCGTCCGCTATAATTTCTCTATGGCAAGACCTCTACGTATAGAATTACCAGGTGGGCTTTACCACGTCACATCTCGGGGTGACCGGCGCGAGGACATTTATTTATCGGATGCCGACCGCGAGGCTTGGCTGACTTTATTCGCCCAAGTTTGCGAGCGGTTTAACTGGATTTGCCATGCGTATTGTCTGATGGGCAACCATTACCATCTGGTTATCGAAACACCAGAGGGAAACCTGGCCAAAGGCATGCGTCAGCTTAATGGCGTTTATACGCAAATGGTAAACCGGGCGCATAGGCGCGTGGGGCATGTTTTTCAGGGGCGATACAAGGCGATTCTGGTGGAGAAAGATAGCTATCTGCTGGAACTGGCGCGCTATGTGGTGTTGAATCCGGTGCGGGCGGGCATGGTCAGCGATGTTGGCGATTGGCAGTGGAGCAGCTTTGCGGCGATGATCGGGACGATTCCGACGCCAGCCTGGTTGCAGACGGACTGGATTCTGGGGCAATTTTCTCCGCAACGTGATCGAGCTCGCATCGGGTATCTGGATTTCGTTCGTGCGGGCGTGAGCTTGCCTAGTGTATGGGATAACCTGCAAGGACAAATTTATCTCGGCAGCGATGCGTTCATCGAGCGCATACAGTCGAATCTTTCACCTGATCAATCCCTGGATGAAATCCCCCGCAAGCAGCGTCGCCCTATGGCTAAACCGTTGACGCTGTATCGAGCAGAATTTGCCGATGCCCCGCAGACGGGGATGGCATTGGCCTATCTGGCCGGTGATTATGCGATGAAAGTCATCGCGGATGCTTTTGATGTGCATTACACTACGGTGAGCCGGGCTGTGAGGGCTTATGAATCGAAGCGGGGGGGGATTGTGTGATTTTGCAAGACTTGACCCCGTTCTTGCTTGCAAGACTTGACCCCGTTCTTGTTCTTGTGACCCCGTTCTTGCGGTTCTTGCGTTCTTTGTTGCTTGACCCCGTTCTTTGCGTTCTTTTTGCGTTCTTTTCCACAGCCCCATTCCGACATGCGTAGCGCGCGGAAAATCCCCCTTGACGGAAGCTTCGCGCACATGCCGCTACGGCAAAAATTGCCGCAAGGCATAACCTGAGCCGGACTGGCCGGAACCAAAAAATAGTCACCGCAGAGACGCGGAGCCAAAGACAAAATCTTTTTCAGCGGAGGACGCAAAGGACGCGGAGGAAAACCCTCATGCTCTTCCTCTGCGGTGAATCGGTTTTTTCCGTGCCGAGAACAAATTTACCCTGGGAAGCCTGCTCTGACTGGATGCGGGAATTTTGATATAATTCATCACCTGAATGATTTTCGGGGTGTTTTTGGGATGCCGGTTTTGCGAATGCTCTGTTTATAGACTTGGCATCCGACGGCTCATCGACACCCGCCACCAAACACGCTGAAAGGCCGGCATGGTTGTCGGCGTTTTTCGCTTATCCCTACGCTATCCCCTGGCCGCATGGTCAAAAAATTTCACATTAAAACTTTCGGTTGCCAGATGAACGAGTACGACTCGGCCAAGATGGCCGACGTGCTGGTCGCCGCTGGGATGGTTTGCAGCGACGACCCCGAGCAGGCCGACGTGATTTTGCTCAACACCTGCTCGGTGCGCGAAAAAGCGCAGGAGAAGGTGTTTCACCAACTGGGGCGCTGGCGTCCGCTTAAAGTGAGCAATCCCCGGCTGCTGATCGGCGTCGGCGGCTGCGTGGCGAGCCAGGAGGGCGCGGCCATCGTGGCGCGCGCGCCTTACGTCGATCTGGTGTTCGGCCCGCAGACCCTGCACCGCCTGCCGCAAATGATCGCGGCGCAATTGCGCGAGCAGCGCCCGCAAGTGGACGTATCCTTCCCCGAAATCGAAAAATTCGACCACCTGCCGCCCGCCAAGGTGGTGGGCGCTTCGGCTTACCTGTCCGTCATGGAAGGTTGCAGCAAATTCTGCACTTATTGCATCGTGCCCTACACGCGCGGCAATGAGGTGTCGCGCCCGTTCGACGACGTGCTGGCGGAGGCCGCCGGCCTGGCGGCGCAGGGGGTGAAGGAATTCACGTTGCTCGGGCAGAACGTGAACGCCTACCAAGGCGTGATGAATGACGGCGCAAGCGCGGATCTAACGCTGTTGCTGCATTACCTGGCGGACTTGCCGGGCGTGGAACGGTTGCGCTTCACCACCTCGCACCCCAGCGAATTCGGCCAGAGCCTGATCGACGCCTACGCCGAGCTACCGAAACTGGCGAGTTTCCTGCACCTGCCGGTGCAGTCCGGATCAGATCGCGTGCTTGCCTTGATGAAGCGCGGCTACACCGCGCTCGAATACAAATCCCTGGTGCGCAAACTGCGCGCGGTGCGCCCCGACATCTCGATTTCCACCGACGTGATCGTCGGCTTCCCCGGCGAAACCGAAGCGGATTTCGCGGCGACCCTGAAGCTGGTGCAGGACGTGGGTTTCGACGACAGCTATAGCTTCGTATTCAGCCCGCGCCCCGGCACGCCGGCGGCGGAACTGGCCGACGACCTGCCGGCTGCGGCGAAGCAAGCGCGCCTCGCGCGGCTACAGGCGCAGATCGAAGCCCAGGCGCAGGCGATTAGCCAAAGCATGGTGGGGCGCGTGGAGCGCATCCTGGTCGAAGGCGCATCCAAGCGGAACGACCGGGAGCTATTCGGACGCACCGCCAACAACCGGGTGGTGAATTTCCCCGGCCAGCCTCGGCTCATCAACCAACTCATCGATGTCCGCATCACCGCCGCGATGTCGCATACTTTGCGCGGCGAGGTGGTGGTGGTGTGAAAGAGTAGAGGCTAGGGACTAGAGGCTAGAGGCTAGTAAAACCCGGCGCGTAGCGCCGACATTGCACGAGCCGACACAGCCCTACGGCCACCAGACTGATGAAATAAAATCCGTTCGTCCTGAGCTTCGCCTGTCCTGAGCTTCGCCGAAGGATCGAAGGATGAGCGGATTTTATTTCATCAGATTTGCTTACGGCGAACTCGGGAAGTTTTACCCACGCAATTCCACATTGATCTATCGAACAACTCATGCAAACCCAAAACCCCGAAATTTCCTTCACCCCGGTGGACAACACCCGTCTTGCCAACCTGTGCGGCGCGCTGGACGAGAACCTGAAGCAGATCGAAACCGCGCTGGACGTGACGATTTCGCGCCGCAGCGAGCGTTTCGTGGTCACGGGCGAAGCTGCCCAGGCGGCATTGGCGCTAACGGTGCTGGAGGCTTTTTACGCGCGCGCGAAAAATCCGTTGAGCATCGACGAAATCCAACTCGGCCTGATCGAAGCGGCGAATGCCGGGCGGGTGGCCGATAGCGGGGAAATGGCGCCGGTGCTGATGACCCGCAGGACCGATCTGCGCGGGCGCACGCCGCGCCAGAACCTGTATCTGCGCAAAATACAGGAACACGACATCACCTTCGGCGTCGGCCCTGCCGGCACCGGCAAAACCTACCTGGCCGTCGCCAGCGCGGTGGACGCGCTGGAACGCGATCTGGTGAAGCGCATCGTGCTGGTGCGCCCGGCGGTGGAAGCCGGCGAACGGCTGGGCTTTTTGCCCGGCGATCTGGCGCAGAAAGTCGATCCCTACCTGCGCCCGTTGTACGATGCGCTTTACGACCTGGCGGGATTCGACAAAGTGGGCAAAATGCTGGAACGCGGCGCCATCGAAATCGCCCCGCTCGCCTACATGCGCGGTCGCACCCTGAACCACTCCTTCATCATTCTCGACGAAGCCCAGAACACCACCCCGGAACAAATGAAAATGTTCCTCACGCGCATCGGCTTCGGGTCAAAAGCGGTAGTCACCGGCGATCTGACCCAGGTGGACCTGGCGCGCCACCAGAAAAGCGGTCTGAACGATGCCAAGGAAGTGCTGGAAAACGTGCGCGGCATCGCTTTCATCCATTTCCAATCCGACGACGTGGTGCGCCACCCGCTGGTCGCGCGGATCGTCGAGGCGTATGAAAAGCGCGACAAAACCCCTAATTGATGCTAACTTTACGCTATTCGCACTAATTTTCCGCCAACCCCGCCATGGCCGTCATTCCATTGATTACGCAGCCCGCCGGCTACCTGTTCGACCGCGCCCGTAGCGCGCATCCCTGGCTTGCCGCGCTGGATGCGCTGCAAGCAGGCAGTGCGCCGGGACATGCCGCGTTGGCGCAAAACTGGCGCATGGATGGGCGGGTGGACGCCGCGCGGGAGCGGCATCTTGCGGCTGCGGGTTGCTTTCCTGACGGCGCAGCCGGCAAGGGCTTTCAGGCTGCAATTTGGGAATATTTCAGACACTATCAATGTCACCCCGCTTCAGGACCATCCTGCGCCGGCTATGCCGATGTTCCAAATTGCGGCAATTTGATCCCTTTCGAAGAGCAACCGGCGCGCGGTCATAGGCTGGTTCATATCGGGTCGTTGGGGCGGCTGATCAATCTGGTGCTGAGTGGACTTCCCGGCAAGGAAGGTTTTTTACGCGCATGGCCGGCGCTGACGGGGTATCGCCCCATCGCCGAGAGCACTCCAGGCAACATCGACCGGCTAGTCTCAACCTTGCAGAACAAGGGTAGTGGAGCCATTAGACAATTCGCCCTGGCGCTTTCCGACGCCTTGGGCGATACGGAACCCCACTGGTGGGCCGCGTTCTCCCATGAAATCGGCGCTTTGGAAAAAAACCGGGACTGGACGCAAGCCGTGCAAAAAACCGGGCAAGGGCACATTGAGCAAGGCGAATGGTTGATAGCGTGGCGTTATTCGCCCGAGCTTGCCGGCAAGCTATATCGGCCTAGCGTTGCCGAAGCGGGCGATTATGCTTTTCATTTTCCCTCCCCTCCGTTGGCGCCCTACGGCATTACCATGCCTCTCGCCCCTGCGCTGCCAGCCGTGCGGGAAGTGATCCATGCCCCGCTAAAGGGGGAAAACGGCGCCGATGCCTGCATAGGATTCGGGCGGGTCGAGCATGATCCCATTCCGGCAAATGATGAAAAAACGTGGTTCCCTCACCGCCGACATGAACATGCCGGGATGCTTGGCCGTACCCAACCAGCGCATTTTCATGCCCAAGCCTGGCTGCAACGCCACGCCTTATTGCCATGAGCATCACCAACGCCGCGCGCGCACAGCTTCTGAAAACGCTGGTCGGCATCGCCCGCAACGGCGATGCCGCCGGGCTGCAATCCCTGCTGTGCGGCGTCGGCCTGCCGGCCTTGTCGCGCGACGATGAACCCGCGCTCCAGATTCACGAAGCATTGCTAAGCAGCGACAAATACGCCGATTCGGCGAAATCTGTCGCCAAGCTGCTGGCACGGCTGATCCGGCAGCGCATGAATGCGCCGGCGCAGCAAATTGATGATGACGTCTATGTCTATAACCTTTTTTTGCTGGCCACCCGCTTGCCGCGCGTCAACGATCTCTTCGAAGGCTTGTTGAGCTTTCACGAAACCGGTTTCGGCGGCAGAGTGACATTGGCGAACGCCCGCAATCGTGCAGGCGCGCAGCTACAGCGCGCCCTGGCCGAACAGCAGCCGGACGCAAGATTGCGGGACTATTGGATGGGGCTGTTGCGCCAAGGCGTGCGCGACTGGAACCCCGCCCGCCGCACCGAATTGCTGGAAGCCTGGTGGGGGTTGCTTAACACCCTGGATTTCGAAAACGCCCCGGATGACGCCACAACCGCCCTCGACGACGCCCTGCGCACCCTGCACGATAGCGTGGAAGGCCACCCCGAGGGGTTGGGACTGTTGCAACTCGCCCTGTGGCGGCTGGATAGCGCCTTTCCGCTCGATTCCGCCACCTGGGTTGGAATGCTGGCGCCCTATTGGAAACAATGGCCGGAGCTTCTCCAGGATATTGCCGCCGAATGCTGGCCGGCGCTACACCCTCAGGCGCGCGACGACATGCCGCTTTTGCCCGACAATCTGTCCCGCATCTGGGAATCGCTGGAAGTGGCTGATCGCGGGAAATTTCGTGACATCCTGCGCCGCAATGCCGCCGAAGACGGGCGGCAATTTCTGAAGAGCATGATATTTCATGCGCCCCAAGTCGTGGGCATGACGCCGCAAGAGGTGCGCGCCGGATTGAAGAAGCTCGGCGAACACCTGTGGCCGGCGGAAAACAAGGCGCACCCGGCGTTCCCCCAGCATGAAACCGGCGAGCGCGAAGACGCAGAACCCACGCGTCGGCACGCCAAGCGTCCCTCCTTCGACCGGATTGCCCACCTGGAAATCGTCAACCGCACGTTAAGCGAAATCGAACGTCGCCTGGGCGAAGGCGACGAGGCCGTCGCCCGCCGTTACCTCGACGAATTGCTTGAACAGCAGCGCGGCTCGCCCCTCGCCGACCAACATGTGCATACCGCCAAGACCCTCGCCAAGGCTGCGGCCATTGTGCAGCGCTTCGGCAAGCTGGAATGGGCGGAATCCCTGCTGCGCACGGCTTGCAAAGAAAACCACGACGACAATATTTCGGCGTGCGGCCTGGCGGACGTGCTGAAAGCGCGCGGCGAACTGGAGGCGGCAGAAGTGCAGTACCGGCAAAACGTGGCACGCTGGCCGAACGACGAAGTACCGGCGTGCGGCCTGGCGGACGTGCTGAAAGCGCGCGGCGAACTGGAGGCGGCAGAAGTGCAGTACCGGCAGAACGTGGAACGCTGGCCGAACAACGAAGTATCGGCGTGCGGCCTAGCGGACGTACTGAAAGCGCGCGGCGAACTGGAGGCGGCAGAAGCGCAGTACCGGCAGAACGT